>DASSFK010000343.1:0-4299 GCA_035694565.1 Sphingomicrobium sp. | reverse complement strand
ACAGCGGCCGACGGCCGGTGCTGGTTCCTCAAATCCGTTTCGATAACCCGATTGCGACACGGCATGCCGCACGGATCCCGAAGGTCAATAGGGGATAGGCCGGAGCGGTCGCGGCGCCAGCTTCTCGGGCGATATCGCGGTGCTCGAGCTCCTCGGCTCGAAATTCGGCGATGTCCGCGGAAAGCTCGGGTTCGTCATCGCCGAGCTCGTCGAGCTGCTTGCCGTAATGGCGATCGATTTCGGTCTCGACGGCCTCGGTGCACGCCATCGCCGCCGCGGGCGAGATCAGCGCCGTGGCGGCGCCCAGGGCATAGCCGGCAAGGCTCCAGACCGGCTGAAGCGCGGTCGGACGGACTCGCCTTGCGGCCATCATGGCGTTGAAGCGCTCGAGATGCCGTTCCTCCTGCCCGGCCATCCGCGAGACGAGCTTGGCGGCGGCGGAATTGCGCCGGAGAACCGCGAGCTGCCCGGCATAGATCCGGGTGGCCCCGAACTCGCCGGCCTGATCGACCCGGATCATGGAATCCGTGTCGGCTCGGCGCTGGCCGGGACGCCACGGCTTCACGAGCGGCGACCCTTCAGCGCCAGGATGAAGATGAGCGATGCTCCGCCAAGCGAAACAATCGCGTTCCATCCGGCCATGGAGATTCCGAGAAAGGACCATTGCACTTGGTCGCAGCGGACCAGGGGAACCTTCATGATGTCCTGAAGGGAAAGGCCCCTCGTCGCAGTACAGGTGGTGAAGCCCTCGAAGATCCGGGCCTCGACGCCCGCATGATAGACGCCGATCGCTCCGGAAACGGCGATTGCTGCCGCCGCCAGAAGTGTCAGCGTGCGCGACCGCGACGATCCGGCCGGGCCGGTGAACGCAAGCGCGGCCAGCACGATCGCCGCGGCGTGCGGCCAGCGCTGCCAGTAGCACATCTCACACGGATGAAGCCCGCCGATATATTGTGAACCGAGCGCTCCGCCGAGGAGGCCGATCGGCAACAGCAGCGCGATCAGCCGCGCTACCGAAGCGTTCCCTATTCCCAGCATGCCCCGTTCGCGCGGAAGCGCCGCTTCGTTCATTTACGACCTTTTGGCCGGTTCCGCCGCGGCGACGTTGGTGCCCGGAGCGCGCAGGCGCCTAAGGGTGCGCATCGCATAGTCGAGCTGGAAGTCCTTGATGCCCTTCTTGTCGAGCTCGGCGGCCGTGAAGTTGAAGCGCGGATCTTTCGAGAAATCGTCTTCCTCGAGGAGCTTTTCGTCCACGTTCGCCTGGCCCAGGAGGTGACGGCGAAGGTCGGCTTCGCGGACAACCTTGCGGTCCTTGAAATCCGGATCGCTCAGCTGCGGCACGGTCAGGTCGGGCTCGATTCCGCCGGCCTGAACCGAGCGGCCGGACGGCGTGTAGTAACGCGCCGTGGTCAGTCGAAGAGCGGCCTTCGGGCCCATGATCTGGACCGTCTGGACGCTGCCCTTGCCGAAGCTGCGCTCGCCCAGAAGCAGCGCGCGGTGATGGTCCTGAAGCGCGGCTGCGACGATCTCGGCCGCCGAAGCGCTGCCCGCATCGATCAGGACGACGACCGGAAGGCCGTGCGCCATGTCACCAGGGGTCGCATAATAGCGCTCGATATCGTCCTTCTGGCGTCCGCGCTGCGAGACGATCTCGCCGCGGTCGAGGAAGGCGTCGCTGACGTCGATCGCCTGGTCGAGAAGGCCGCCCGGGTTGGAGCGGAGGTCGACGATGTAGCCGAGCGGCTTGCCGCTGGTCGCCTTGTCGATCGCCAGCAGGGCCGCCTTGGTGGCGTCGCCGGTGTTTCCGGCGAACGAGTTGATGTTGATGATTCCGATGCCGTCCTTGATCTCCCACTTCACCGGACGGAGCTCGATGCGCTCCCGAACGAGGGCGACGTCGAAAGGCTTGTCGCGGCCGGGACGGACTATGGTCAGCTTCACCGACGAACCGGGCTGACCCTTCATCTTCTCGACCGCTTCGTCGAGAGAGAGGCCGTACAAAAGCTCGCCGTTGATGTGCGTGATGTAATCGCCGGACTTCAGGCCGGCGCGCCATGCCGGCGTGTCCTCCATCGGGGAAACGACCTTGACCGCGCCGTCTTCGACCGAGACCGTGATCCCGAGACCGCCGTAATTGCCGTCGGTCGTCGCCTTGAGCACGTCGAAGTCGGTCGCTTCGACATAGGAGGAGTGCGGGTCGAGCGAGGCCAGCATTCCGTCGATCGCGCCCTTGATGAGCGTGTGATCGTCGACCTGGTCGACATATTGCGATTTCACCCGCTCGTAGACGCTCATGAACGTCTCGAGCTCCTGGTAGTTCGCGGAGTCCGCGGCGGCGAGCGAGCTGGTCGTCACCGGCACCAGGGCGAGTGCCCCGACAAGAGCCAGCGGCGGAAGCAATTTGGTCGTAAGCTTCATGATCTTCGAGTCCCGGGTTTTCGGCCTTGTTCCTAACCCTCTTTGGGGCCCTTTGACAGGCTTTCAGATGAACCTGCGATGAGAGCAGGAGACACATGCCGCCCATTTCGGGACAGTTCCACGCCGATTCGACCAATGGCACGGCCAAGCGGCTGACCGATCTCGACTTTCTCACCCGGCTTGAGCGGAGAGGCGACATTGAGGAGCAGGCTCATCCAGCCTCCGCCGTGGTCGATGATGACCACCGCATCATAGCTTCGGAACGGGCCTGAGAAGCGAATGGTTCCGCTCGCCGGAACGTCGAGGGAAGTGCCTCGCGACGTCGCGAGCGTGAGCCCGCGGGAACGGACGCCATTCGGGGCGACCGAGCCGAGGCCCTCGACGATCGGAGCCTGGACCGGGAGAATGTATTCGAGCGGCGCACCCGGCTTTCCCGGCGGCGTCCCCGGACGGGCGGGAGGCGCCGGCAGGAGCGACAGCTCGGCGGCGATTTCGCGGGCCTGTCGGCCGCGCTCGGCCTCGCCGATGAGCTGCGCGGCCTCTTCTCCGCGCGCCAGCGCGATGTCGCCGGCGCCAAGGGCTTCTCCGCCCCGCTGTTGGGCCAGATGGACGGCCCGGCTTTCCAGCTGCGCGAACTCCTGCTTCCGCCGGCTAAGGGCGTCGCGGCTGCCGAGGAGGTCGGCGCGGGCCTGTTGCGCCTGCCGCTGGAGCTTGCGGCCCCGGTCGAGCTCGGCCCGGAGCGACGCAGTCCGCGCCCGGATCACGGGAAGCGTTGTTCCGAGCAGAAGGCGGACCCGGACGAATTCCTGGGTCGATCCCTGGTCGAGGATGGCGAGGAGGGGCGGGCGTTCGGCCATGACCGCAAGACCGCCGAGCAGGGCCGTCGCTGGCGCTGCCTCGCGCTGCAGGCGCTGACGCCTCAGCTGGATCCTCGCGCCGATCACCCGGGCATTCGCGTCGGCCGCGCTGATGCGGGCCTCGGCTGCGGAGATGGCCTCGGCCGCCGCGGCGCGCTCGGCGCCGATCCTCTGGGCTTCGTCCTTGGCCTGATCGGCGACCTTCTGCAGCCTGGCGACCTCGGCTTCCGCGGCCTGCGCCTCCGCGAGCGCCCGTTTCGCGGTGAGCTCGATCGGTTCGCCCGACGGCTGCACCGGTTCGCTCGCGGCGACGAGCGCGAGAAGGGCGATTGCGAGGGCCAGGCGCGCTTTCACCCGTCAACCTTCGCGATGATAGGGGTGGTTCGCAAGGATCAATGTGGCCCGGAACAATTGCTCGGCCAGCATCGCCCGAACGAGCAGGTGCGGCCAGGTCGCGGGACCGAAGGAAATCAGAAGATCGGCGGAGCCGCGGTCTTGAGGCGAGTGGCCGTCCGCGCCGCCGATCACGAAGCGGGCTTCGCGGGTGCCGCGATCGCGCCATTGCTCGAGCTGCTTCGCGAGCTCCATGGACGAAAAAGCCTTGCCCTTTTCATCCAGCAGCACCGTAACCGAACCGGAGGAGGCCGCCGGAAGCGCCGTTCGCTCGCCAAGTTCGGTCAGCTTCGTCGGCCAGGCGATGCGCTTCAGGTAGCGCTCGACCAGCTCAGATTCCGGGGATCGGCCGATTTTTCCACGCGCTATGACGTGGAGGAGCACTCAGTTGCGGGCGGCGCCCGAGAACGCCGAGCCGTAGGTTGGCCAGCTGAACAGCTTGGTGAAGCCGTCGTAGATGGCGCGAGCCGCTTCGGCGATAGTCCTCGGACGGTCGCCGCCGCCGCGGGCGAACATCGCGACCGCGATCCGGTGGCCGTTGGAAAGCGTGATGTAGCCGACGTCGCTGGTGTAGCCGTTGAGCGTTCCGGTCTTGTGCTCGACCTTCGTTCCCCATGGCAGCATTCCGCGG
>DASSFK010000342.1:0-4529 GCA_035694565.1 Sphingomicrobium sp. | reverse complement strand
CCGGTCAGTTCGCATGTCGTACCGGGTGAAACTGGCGACCTGTACCATGGACCCTCCAGACGGCGCTGCGAGCAGCAGTGCAGCCAAAGCCGGCAAGCTTCAGCCGGCTCGACGCAGCTTCACCTCGCTCAATGGGTACCGCCTCAGAGCAAATCCAATCGCTCCAAACCCGAGCAGCATCATCGCCCAAGTTGCGGGTTCAGGAACCGCTGGCGAGACCGTCGCGCGAATGACCAGATCATCGTGGTTGTCGTCCGGATCGAGGACCTGGTCGTCATAGCCAATGTAGAACACATTGGTGGACAGTCCGCTGAGATCATTCGCGCCAAGAAAGATCCCGAAGCCATCGTCCCCGACCGTCGCATTCATTCCACCCGCGCTGGAAAAATTGAGGACGTTCCACAAACTTCCGGAAGTGAAGAAATCTGAACCGATCGAAAGTGGCGTGCCGAAGAGGTTCGCGAAAGTGGTCGTCTCCGTATAGTCCACACCATTGGCCGTGAACCTGTCGTCGAAGCTGCTCTCGGTTCCGAGGACCTCGAACGTGATGACCGAGTCCTCATTCAGCGTGATCGTCGCCCCAGTCGTCGTGAAGAGAGTCAGGCCCAGACTGGCGAGGTCGCTTTGGAAATCATTATTGCCTGGGACCGGACTGGTAGCGCCGAACGTGATGATCGCGGACGCATTGGCGTTGGACGTCACCGTCAGAGCTGCGGCACCAACGAAAGCTAGGAGAGATTTTACCATCAGACACCTCCCTTCCGCACGGCTAGAAGGGCGTGCCGTCTGCGTCACTGCGCGCGACTCGTCCCCTTGCGCGGGGTGAGACTCTCATAGCATTAACTCATTGTTTAGTAACTAAGAGTTTCTGTTTTTTTAACTGAAATTGTCTCGCTCCCTCAAGACGTCGCGATGATGAAAGTCGAACGGAATCGGCTTCACCCCGCATGCGACGTGGCCGGTCGGTCCCAAAACGGGGCGGTCCGAGTTGCCCTCGGGTCTCGGGACGCCTTGTTCGGCACCAGGGTTTCTCTGTATTGGTCCAAATGAGTCCCGCCGCCGGCTCAGGAGGGCGGCGGCGCGGCTTCCCTTTGGCCTCGTCTAGCCTAAGCCAGAGGGGAGCGGCCCGGTCGGCGCCCTTGTGGCCCAGGCCGGGCCGCTTTACTTTCGATAAGGTCCGAGACCGATCGGATACCCTTAGAATCGCCGCTGGGTGGACGCTCACCGCGTCGTCGACACCGTGCGGTGAGTGCTGGCCCGAAAAGAGCGGTCCGGACGACCTCCAGACGTCCGGGCCGCTTTCTTCGTGGAGGGAGAATGGAATTCAAGCTGGTCTGCGGCAACTGCCAGGCAGAGCCGGAAGTGGTAGACGACGCGCATGGCGAAATGATCCTCTGTCCCAGCTGCGGCCAGCGTGACGATCTCGACACAGCCCAGCGGATGGCCGGCGATCATTTCATCCATCAGATGATCCCGGATCTTCGAAACCGCATCGAGAGCCTGAGGGGATCAAGCCCGCCGTTCGACCAGCCGCCCGCCCATCCGGCGAGTTCAGATTATCGCTGGCATGCTGCGCCGCTTTAAGGCGAATGCACTCCCAAGCGTTCCAATCCCACGCCGACTAATGTCCCCAATGGGTGGAAGCCGATTTCAGTCAGTGATCTCGTTCATCCAGCCTTGCTCGGTAAGGTCCGGTTGGTCCGCTTCAAACTCAGCATCAAAACCCGGCTCCCACGGAAATCGTCCTGCTCGATCTGGCCACACGATTTGTAGACATGGGAAATCATCCCCACCGTAGAACCAGCGGCTCCAGCCGAGAAAGTTGCCGTAGTGCTTCTTGGCGACGCGGAAAACATAGGCCGGAAGATTGGCAAACACGCCATCTGTGCGCTTCCCAAGCGGCAAGGCCTTGCCGCTTTTCGCGTCCCGGAACAGGTCCCAGAACAGGTCGTGAGCGACCTCGTCCCTGGTGCTGAAGATGACGACTTCAGGCTGGTTGGCATTCACCCAGAAACCCGTCGTGAATGAGAAGCCGGGACCGTCCTCATCGCCAAGAACGCCTGTCCGAAACCAGCCATGCTCCCTGATATTCGCAACGAACGATTGCTCAGCTTCGTCGAGGCGATCCGATGGAGCATCTAGCGCGGTCAGCATTCAGCAGATCTAGGCGGGCCGGTCCAATGTCCGCAATGGGTCGAAAGCGGACATTCAGCGCTGCGATCATCCAAAGCATGCCTCGGTCGCGTCAGGCTCTTTCCGCATCGCCCTCCCTTGCATTCAGCCGGGCAACCAAACGCTCGCGATCCCATATCTCGCAGATCGTGCAATCCTCCATCATCCCGCGAGCCCGCCTGATCGCGTCCTCGTCAGTCGCTGCCTCGATGGTTTCCGTCCGCTGAAATCGATTCACTCCATCCAAGCAGTAGACGCGATAAACGAGCATCAGCCGAACCTTCGGGTTGTTTCGCCTGCCCGCAGCGTCGAGCAACGAACCACCGAACTAAATAAGGAAAATCCCGGTCTCCGCCCTAGCTCTTCCATCAGCGGAAGATTCGTCTGCTTCGGCAAAAGCGCGCCACCCAACGAACAGTTACGATGGCCTTTCCGCGCGCGATCCGCGTTTGCGCTGAAGTTGCAGCGCCTCCCTCTCCAAATTCGCTGCCGCGTCGAGGACGATTTTCGCCAACGCCGGATCGCCGGTCTGTCTCGCGAGAAAGCGGCAATGCTCGGCTTGGCGGCGGAGCTTCTCGAACTCTTGTTCCATCGCAATTCCTGAACCCGCGAAGAAAACCAATGACCTCGGCGTCGTCGATTCTGGACTTTGATCAGCCTGCGTCTTCGACAGCAGAAGACCCGCACGGGTTCTGGGTTGTGCGGGTCTTCCGTCGGCCAAAGTCTAAACTTCGGTCAATCCGCAAGAAGTTCATCAAAGGGGATTCGACACCTCACGCGGAGTTGGAGAATGCGTCCAACGTGAATAAACTTCAACCTGCTGAAATCATGTAGGAATTAGCCCCGGACTAACCCCAATGACGGGAACCGTGCACTCCCGCGCCCTCGATGGAAGGGGCGCGAAAACAGACTCAATCACCGGATCTCGTGTATGAATAATGTCAGGCGCAAGCGCTCATGAGATTCCGGTTCAGGCGAACAGTTGGTGCTGGAAGAATAGCTGGTAGCCAGTCGTCAGCGTTGCAAAGGTCAGCGCCGTCGTCAGTGCCATGATCCCGTAAACCCTGGCCGGGACCTTCTCCGATTGAGCTACGGGCGCAGGCGCTTCCCCGCGGGCGACGGCAGGCGAGTTGACGTCACGCATCGATGGCAACCTCGGACGGGGCGCCGGCAGCTTGCGCCGGTCCGACGGCCGCGCCAACTGCGACTGTGCTCATGGCGATCGCAGCGGAGATGGCAACGAGGGTGCGCCTCAATGAAGAATGAAGGAACATCTGCTTTCTCCCTTTTGCGGCCCGCGTACTTCGCAGCGCCCGGTCGAAAGCTATTCAAGGACTGTGCCAATCCCAGAAAAGTGTCTTTCATGCTTTGAAGCCGGGTAAGCACGGGATGGAAATGGCCCAACGATGGGTAAATCCTCCCATGTTGAGGCGAGAAGATCAGGCTCACGGAACCGAGCGGAATTCGAACCAAGTAAGTAGGGAGCCCCCAGCATCCCCAAGTCCGCAACGGGATGGCTCCAAAGCGGTCACTTGTTCGTTCCCACCCTCAGAAGCGAAGATGCACTTTGAGGATATGGCCTTTCGGCGCTTGACCAACCGCGGGAGGTAGAAATGCGCGTCGGATTCCTCGGCCTCGGTCACATGGGCAGCGGCATGGCCCAGAGCCTCCACCGCGCCGGCCACGATGTCATTGCCTACAACCGCACCCGAGCCAGGGCCGAGGCGCTTTTGCGCGACGGAGCGACGGTCGCCGGAACTGTCGCAGAAGCCTGCCAGGCCGACGCGGTCTTCACCATGCTTGCCAATGACGAGGCGGTCGAAGCGATCGTCCTGGGCAAAGGCGGAATCGTCGAGAGCCTGCCCGAAGGCGCCATGCACATCTCGTCGAGCACGATCAGCGTCGATTTGTCCGAGCGGCTCGCAGCAGCTCACGCCGAGGCCGGTCAGCGATATGTCGCTGCAACCGTCCTCGGGCGCCCGGATCGAGCTGCGCAAGGCCAGCTATTCGTGATCGCTGCCGGAGCCCCCGACGCGCTAAGGGATGCCGGCCCGCTGCTCGACGCGGTTGGCCAGGGCACGACCGAGTTCGGCGACAATCCGGGCAACGCCAATCTCGTCAAGCTCAGCGCCAACTTCCTGTTCGCGACGGTGTTCGAATCACTGGGAGAGGCAGTTGCGCTGATCGCCAAGGGTGGGATCGACAAGCAGAGCTATGTCAACTTCCTGACCTCGACCATGTTCGGCTCGCCTGCCTACAAGGTTTATGGCGGGCTTGTCGCCGGCGACGAGGAACCGCCGGTCGGCTTTGCGGCACCCCTCGGTTTCAAGGACATCCGGCTGGCCCTGGCCGCGGCC
>DASSFK010000341.1:0-28087 GCA_035694565.1 Sphingomicrobium sp. | reverse complement strand
TTTCTTCGTGACCTCAGCACGACCAGCACCGAAGCCGAGCTCGGCGATACGCTCGAGGCCGTCGCCCGCGAACTCGGGTTCACCTATTTTGCGCTGACTCACCACGTCGACATCCGCCGCGCACCGCAACCTGCGATCCGGCTTCACAACTATCCCGACGACTGGGTCAAATATTATGACGACAACCGGCTTGGCCTTTCCGATCCGGTCCATCGCGCAAGTCACGTGACAAGTGTCGGCTTCGCCTGGTCGCAGATCCCGCAGATGATCGGACTGACCCGGAGCGACTTCGAGATCCTCGGACGCGGGGAGGCGAAGGGCATCGGCGACGGCTTCACCATCCCGGCCAATGTGCCGGGCGAGGCCTATGGTTCCTGCTCGTTCGCCAATCCCGCGGGTATCGTCCTGCGCGAGGAAAACCTGCCTGTCGCGCAGCTGGTCGGAGCCTTCGCGTTCGAGGCCGCCCGAAAACTGTGGCGGGTACGGACGACGGTCGACCAACCCCAGGCGAGGCTCACCGACCGCCAGCGCGAGTGCCTGCTGTGGGTCGCGCGGGGCAAGTCGGACTGGGAGATCAGCCGGATCCTCGGAGTCCAGCACGACACCGTAGTGCGTCATCTCAAGCAGGCCCGCGAGCGATACGGAGTGGCGAAGAGAACAATGCTTGCCGTCCATGCCTTGTTCGATGGATCGATCAGCTTCGCAGACATTTTGAAACGCTGACCATTCCCAGAAATGGGAATATCGCCGCCGGCGCCGACCGCCGATTCCTGTCCGGGTCATTTGCCCGGAGTGGATCATGGTCACCGTCGAGAGAAACCCGCCCCGACCGCTCGAGGTCCCCGCGCTCCGATTGATGTTTGAGGCCCGTAAGCGGGTCTTCGTCGACCTCTTGCGCTGGGACGTTCCGGTGCTCGACGGCCGCTTCGAGCTCGACCAGTTTGACGGCGGCGACGCGATCTATCTGGTGATCCCGGACGAAAACGGAGCGCACGCCGGTTCGGCCCGGCTGCTCCCGACCGAACAGCCGCACATCCTCGACAGCCTGTTTCCCGAGCTTTGCGCCGGTGATCCACCGAGGGGGCCCAGAACCTTTGAGATCACCCGCTTCTGCCTCGAACCGCGTGGCGGTTCCGAGCGCCGCCTGGAGACTCGCAACCGGCTCGTCTCGGGCCTCGTCGACCATGCGCTCGACAGTGGAATCACCACCTATACAGGGGTTGCCGAACTCGGGTGGCTTCAGCAAATTCTCGCCTTCGGCTGGCACTGCCGCCCGCTCGGTCTCCCCCGCCGGGTCGGCGGACGGACGCTTGGGGCGGTCCGGATCGACATCGACCAGCAGACCCCCGACCTCCTCGCGGCGAACGGCGTCTACCGCCCGGCGCCGATCGCCGGGGCCGATCTCCCCAGGGCCGCCTGACTTCCACCGAAAGGACCCACCCATGACCTCCAGCCATTCGTTCGAGCTCGCCGTCGAGCATTTCTCGTCCGAGCTCCTTGCCAAGGGCTATTGCCTGATGCCCGACCTGGTCCCCGAGGCGCTTGTCTCCGCGCTCGACGGCGACCTTGCCAACGACTTTGCCGAAACGCCTTTCTGCGAGGGTCGCTTCTACGGTGAGCGAACCAAGAGGTTCGGCCGGCTGCTCGCCCGTTCCAGCCACGCTCAGGCCCTCGTCCAGAACGACCTGGTGCTCGCGGTGGTCGAGCGGATCCTCTCGCCCTGGTGCGACTGTATCCAGCTCAACCTGACCCAGGCGATCGCGGTCCATCCCGGGGCGCTCGCTCAGATGCCCCACCGCGACCAGGACATGTGGCGTGGGGAAACCGGGCGGATCGAATATCTGGTCAACGTCATGTGGCCGTTCACGCCCTATACGAGGATCAATGGCGCGACCCGGCTTTGGCCCGAGACCCATGGCCCGCGGGCGCTTCTGCCGGAGCCGACCGAAGCCGAGCTCGACGCGCTCGAGCAGGTCCCCGAATATGGGCCCGGCTCGGCTCTTCTCATGCTCGGATCGACCCTCCATGCCGCCGGTGCCAACCGGAGTTTAGGGGTGCGCCGGGGGATGATCGCCGGCTACAGCCTGGGGTGGCTCAAGACCTACGAGAACCAATTCCTCGCCTATCCGCCCGAGGTTGCCCGCTCGTTCCCCCAGAGGCTCGCGGAGCTGGCCGGCTATCGCCAGCACCGGCCCAATCTCGGAAATTTCGAGGGCCGGTGCCCGTCGGTCCTGCTCGGTCCGGCGAACTCCGGGCGCCTTGCAGCGGCCGACGCGCTCCTCCCCGAACAGGACGAGGCAGTCGACGTCCACGCCGTCCTCCAGCGCCGACTGCTGGCGGCCTGAGCCGAAGACGGGGGAAGCAGGATGTGCCCGGGACCCACCTTCGACAGGATCTATCTCGCGCTAAAGGGGCAGCTTGCCTCGGGCATCCATGCCCCCGGCGAACATCTCGAGCCGGCCGTGATCGGGGAAGCCCTTTTCGCGAGCATCACCCCGGTACGCGATGCCCTCCACCGCCTCGCCGGGGAGCGGATCGTTGAAGCGCCGCGCCACGACGGGTTTCGGGTACCCTCGCCGACCGAGGCGGATCTGCGCGATCTCTACCGCTGGAATTGCCGGCTTCTCGAGCTTGCGCTCGTCCGTCCGGCCTCGCCCACCCGCGACGAGCCCGGGCCCGACGTGGCAAGCCTGTTCCGGCTGGTCGCCCGGCTCTCGGGAAGCAGGGAACATGAGCGGGCGGTCGACAATTCGAGCGACCGGCTGGGTTCGATGCGAACACTCGAGCCCGACGTCCTTCCCGGGACGGAGGCCGAGCTCGATCGGCTCTTCGACTGCTATCGCCGCTGCGATTGGCGGGCACTCAAGAGCTCGGTCCGGACCTACCACCGCCGGCGCGAGCGGGCGGTCCCGGAACTCCTCGCCTTCGCAAGTTCGAAATCGCGAGGGGCCTGATGGCGCGACGGTACCTCCTTCCCGAACAATCTCGAAATAGGCCCGGTATAGGCTCGGGATACGAGGGTCGGAGGCCTAGAACCTGTCGCGGTCGCGGGTGGTCCGCGGCCTCGATTGGAGATGACCATGGAACAAGAAGATTTCGATCCCGAGCTGACCGACCTTGGAACCGCAAGCGCCGACACCAAAGGGGCAATGGGCGAGACCGTCGAGGCGGTCGGCCTTTGGCACAAGACCGGAATCAGCGACGAGTGACCCCCGGCGCGGCGCGGGGCCGGGCAGGTCCCGCGCCGATGCTCCTTCTCAAGGGCGTAGGATCAGGCCCCGTCGTGCCGTTCCTCGCCGGGAAGCCTTGCCACCGTCTCCCCCTTTAGTTCACGCTCGACGAGACCCGCCAGGAAGTCGGTGAAGGGACCGATGTCCTGGCTTCCACTGGCCGCTTCGAGTGCTGCCATATATTCCGGCCGGCGATCGACCGGAATGACGGTCCAGGGATAGCCCCCGGCGGCCATCATGACGTTCATGAGGAACCGGCCGGTTCGTCCGTTCCCATCCATGTAGGGATGGATGTAGACGAACAGGAAATGGCCGAGGACAACCCGGACCCTGGGCTCCTCCTCTGCCTCGAGCAGTTCGAAGAAGACGGGCATGGCATCGCGCACCGCGTCGGCGTTCATCGGCACGTGCCTTGATCCTTGTAGCCACACCTGCCCGCCACGGTAGCCGGCGAGGTCGCGGGCGGTCACGAGGCCCGCCTGGACGCTTGGGCTGAACATCTCGCGGTACCAGGCGCCATGGTCGGAGTCCGCAACCCTGCCCGCGTTCTCGCCGGAAAGGACCCGGCGGACGCTGTTGACCACGCTCTGGTAGGCCAGCCAGTAGCCTCTCGCGGCAAGCCCGTCCTTGAGCTCACGGTCACCGGGATCGCCGTCGGGGTTCCAGGCTCCGCTCCGGACCCGCTCGATCAGCTCTGGGCTGACGCGGTAACCCTCGATCGACAGCGAATGATAGGCGTCGGCGACATAGGATTCGCGAACCCGTTCCAAATAGGCCTCGGGATCGCGGGGAAGGCCCGGGCTGGCCGGAAAACGCTTCAGGATCGTGCCGCGCATCGCCTCCCACATCAGCCGGACCCGCCCGGCGTAGGGCGAGCGCTCGCGCAGCGGAAGGACCGCTCCGGCTCGATCTTCGAAAGGGTCCGCCTCGCGGGCGTCGTAGCCCGCCGACTGCATTGCTTTCACGATGTCATCGGCGATCCGGTCGCGGCCGATGTTCCGGAATGCACCGGCGAGGCGCCCTGCGACAACGGTCCGACCGCCTTCCAGCAGGTCGGGGAGGAGCTCGGAGGAATCGCGGACTGTCGCGAGTGCCGCGCGAGCATCGGTCGGGCTGGATTGATAGAAAGCGGGACCGCAGGCGATCAGCGCCGAGGGAATCGTGAACAGGCGAAGCCCATCCGCCACAACCCCTTGCCTGCCCACCGGTAAGGACGTCCGGACGTCGAACAGCGAGGTTCCCAGCGGCATCGGCGTGGGCTTGTTTCCGCCTCTGGGACTGCGCACCAACAACTGGCGAGGAACCGTTCGATTGCCGGTCTGGAGCGCGATGGAGAGCTCGGGCGACAAGGACCAGTCATTCCCGAAGCGATCATTGAGATAGTCGGCGCAGAAGCCCCAATACGCCGTGTACCATGCGGTGCTTTCGCCATTGCCGCCCTCCGGCGGCCGGGCAACGTACCAGCCACGCATCACGTCGAGCAGGAAGCCATGCTGGACGAGGAGCCGTCGCTGGGTCTCAGTGAGGTCGCCGCTCCGGACTGCGACCCTACCCTGGGCCTGCAGTCGGTGAAGCGCCGCAAGCGCGTTCGCGAGCTTTTCCTGGGGCGAAGCGATTGCATCCTCCTCAGCACGGTTTCTAGGTTTTATCCATGTACACTTTTTAGGTTTTAATGTCGAATACTTTTTAGGTTTTAATGTTGCGCAGTTTTTAGGTTTTACTGGCAACCCGAAGCGTTCGGGATCCCCCCGAACAACGGGCTTATAGCGCCCGAATAAGCTTCGGACCCCCAAGTGCCGGTCCTAGCGTCCGCCCCGCTGCAATCCCTGCAGCACCAAGGAGAAGACCATGGAACGCGAACAGCAGATCCCGGAGCCGATCGAGCTCGGGACGCCAAGCTCGGACACGCTCGGCAACCCGGTCGGCAAGACCGCTGAACCGATCGGATTCTATTCGCTCGGCCTCAGCGACGACTAGGGCCGCTCGCGCGGGGGCCTTGCAGCCCCCGCGCCTGACACCCCCAGGCATGAAGCCGTTCCTGATCCTCGAGCCGCACGTCAGCTTCGGCTGGTGCGGCGAGCGCCCCATCTTCCTCGACCTATGCCGCGACCGTTATTTCGCCCTTCCGCGGGAGGCCGAGGACGGATTCCGAACCCTCGCCGAAGGTGGGTCCTTGGACCCGTCGAGCGAAACCGGCGCTGCCCTCTTGGGGACGGGCCTGTTCGCCCGATCGGCAACGCCGAACCGGCCCAAACCGGCCCAAACCGAAAGCCTAGCCGGCGATCCAATTCCGAGCGGGCAGGCGGATCTGATCGTCGCAGCAGGAATCTGGCTGTCGCTGCTTCGGATCCATCACTCTCTCCGGACGAAGCCGTTCGTTCTGGTCCTTAAGGCCCGGCGGAGAAGGGAACCGGCGGTGCCCGACGACCTCTACCGGCTTCGCGAGCTCGCAGGGATGTTCCGGGCTGCTCGGTGCCTGGTTCCAGTCAAGCCCAAATGCCTTCCGGATTCGTTGGCATTGCGGGACTGGCTCGCTGCCCGCGCCGGCGCTCCGGACCTCGTGTTTGGAGTGAAGCTCCACCCGTTCGCGGCGCATTGCTGGGTCCAGTGGCAGGGAATTGTTCTCAACGACGCGCCCGACCGGGTGCGCGAATTCGCTCCGGTCTTCGTGCTTCAATGACCCTGCGCTTCCTCGCCGCGGCGGGCTCGGAAACCGCCCTCGAACAAGCCGCCATCAAGCTTGCCGATGCACCGCTGTCCGCATGCGCCACCCTCGGCGGGATCCTTCGGATCTGGACGTTCCCAGGAACGCCGATGCTGTTCGGGCCGAAGCGCAGCCGGGCGCTGGTCGGAAGGCTGGTCGATCCCTCCACCGGGACACTTCATTGCGCACTTCCGCCGTCAAACTCGCCTGACCGGATCCTTTGTGAACATTGGGGTTCCTACGTCCTTTTCGAAGCGCAGGAGGATGGTCACTGCTTGCTTCGCGATCCCTCGGGCGCAATCCCCGTCTATTGCGCACGCTCGGGCGGGCTAGACCTCTATGCCTCGGACTTCGAGGCGCTCACGCTCCTGCTTCCACCGCCCTATCGACCAGACGCGGGTTTCATCGCGCACTGGCTAGCCTACCCGTTCCTGAGGACCGCGCGAACCGGGATTGCCGGAGTGAGCGAACTCCTTCCGGGAATGCTCCGGGCAAAAGGCCCGGGAAGCGAGCGGACGACCCTTGCCTGGGACCCGTTCCGGACACGGACCGACGCCAACAGGCCGGACTTGTTCGCCGCCGCCGCGGACCGGCTCCGGGAAGTCGCGCTCGAAACGATCCCGGCCCTGGCCCGGGATTGCGAGCCCCTCGCCCTCCAGCTTTCTGGCGGCCTCGATTCCTCGATTGTAGCCGCCTGCCTTTCAGCCGCCGGGCGACGATTCCGGGCGGTCACCTTCGCGACCCTCGGCGACGACGGCGACGAGCGCCCCTACGCCCGAATGGTCGCGGGTCATTTTGAAGTGGCGCTGGCGGAGCTGGTGGAGGCAAAGCCGACGCCCCTGGCCGATGCTTTCGGCGAACCTTCGCTCCGGCCCCGGCCCAACGCGCTGCTCCAACCGCTCCACCGCGCGATCGCCCGCGAGCTGTTGCTCGCCGGTACGGGGGTGGTCGCCGACGGAGCCGGCGGCGACAATGTCTTCGCTTTTCTCAACACCGCCACGCCCGCGCTGGACGCGCTTTGGGCCCGGGGCCCCAGAGCCGCGGTCCGGACCCTGCAACAACTCGCCGAGGTTCATTGCTGCACCTTCTGGCGGGCGGCTGGGTTTGCCGCGCGGCGCCTGCTCCGGCGGAGCGGCCCCTGGCCCAAAGACGTAAGGTTCCTGGGAGGCGCGGTTCCGCGGGCTCCGGACGACCACCCCTGGCTCCTCGCCGCGAGCAACCAGCCCGTGGGGACCAAGGACCACATGCGGATGATCGTCGGGATCCACCATTTCCTCGCCGACCCCGCACCCAATTGTCCCGAGACCCTTCATCCGCTGCTAGCCCAGCCGCTTCTCGAGCTCTGCCTCGCGATCCCGACCTGGCTGTGGGTCCACGGCGGACGCGACCGCGCGGTCGCTCGGGCCGCCTTCGCCGACCTGCTTCCGTCGGAGATCCTCGAGCGGCGCGGCAAGGGGCGGCTCGAGAGCATGTTCGTACGGGGCTACATGACGCTTCGCTCAGACCTCGCCGACCTCCTCCTGGAGGGCCGTCTCAATGCGCTTGGACTGCTCGATCAGGAGTCGGTCCGGGCCTATCTCGAACAGCCGGGCGAGCCCCAGGATTCGGGCTATGTCCGCCTTCTTGAGATGGCGAGCGCCGAGCAGTGGCTGCGCTCATTTGAGGAATGACCCTTCCTTGCGTCGGCGAAGCTCGTCCCAACGGTTGTACTGGGGAGCGAGGCCGGGATCCGGATCGACCGCCCCCTGAAGCCAGTAACGGAACCAGTCGAGATAGCGCCGCTGAACCGCGAATTGGTGCCTTGGCTGCACCTTGAGATGTCCTTCGTCGGGGAAGGCATAGAGTTCGACCGGGGTCGTCGTGGCGCCGAGGCGCGCATAGAGTTCGGTTGCGTAGCGCGCCTCCTGCTCGGGAACCTGCATCAGTAGCGGCGCCTTGATCCGCCCGGCGTTGAGCGCGGGAGCAATCAGCTTCCAGCGGTCGGGGTCCTGGTCCGGAGGCCCGGCCTGCATGAACTCGCGGATCACCCTCGGATTGTCCTTGCCGCTTATCGCACCCGCCCAATAGGCGGCTGGCTCGTATGTCGGAGACGAGACTCCAGCGGCCGCAAGGAGACCGCTGTTGACGGCTATCCACATGGCGGCCTCGCTCCCGGCGCTGAACCCGGCCATTCCGATGCGCGCGCGGTCGATCCAGCCCCTCCGCCCGAGCAGGTCGACCAGCGCCTCGATGCTCGCCTGCGCGGTCCGATAATGGTCGACGCCGTCGCCCCACGCCTTGAACGGAACCATGTTGGCGCAGGCGACCACGAACCCGGCATCGGCGAGCGGCCCCATCGGGAATTCATCACCAGCGCCGCCGCGAAGGAAGCCGGGGCAGTAATAATAAGCGACGAAGAGCGGCGCCTTCGACGGCCTCGCCTTGGGAAGAAGCAGAATCCCTGTGGTCGTCCTTCCGTCCGGAAGCTTCCACTCGAGATGCTCGACAATTGGGCTCGATCCCTGGCGAAGCGCGGCATTGGGATCGAACAGGATCGTCCGGCGGCCGCTGTCGAGATCGATCCGCTCGAGCCTCGGCGGCGACGCCGGTCCTGCCGAGACGCAGACCGCCGCCGACTGGGCGATCGCGCAGGGCAGGCTCGGGCGGCGTCCGCCATTAAGCAAGCCGTCCTTGTTCGCGATTCTTCGGACCCGGCCACTGGCCGGTGCGAACGCGAAAAGATCCTGCCGGAAGAACAGGTCCTGGCGGGTGAACAGCAGCTCGTCGCGCCCAGGCCGCCACGCAATGGAGACGATCTTCCCGGCGGTGCAATCGGGGCGGGCACAGCGGACGATTGCTCCGTTCTTTCGCCTGATCTCGAGGGTCACATCGCCGTCGCCCCGTGCGGTCGCAACGTCGCCGCCGACGGAGACGGCGGTGAGGTCGTCCACGGCCCCGGAGGCCGTGAGCGGCTCAACCGCGACCGCCGGCTCGGGTTCTTGAGGACCCTCGGAACCATCGACTAGGTCAATCGAGTGCCGAATCCTCGGGGAGCGCCACAGCAACCCGTCACGCTGGTACCAGCGGCCGACCAGGCGCTGGCTCGCGAGCCGGCCGTGCACGAACCCCCCGCGAAACATGGACTGGTGGACGTCGACGGTCCGGTCGACGAGGACTCCGTTGTCATATTCCTCGCGCTCGGCGCGTTCGATCGAATCCCGGCTCGGGCCAGTCACGTAGACGAGGCTCCGCCCGTCCTTCCCGGCCTCGACGCGCTCGACGTCCGAATCTCCGCTCGCCTCCAGACGGTTGCCCGAACCGTCGGCCGTGGTTCGCCACAATCCGATCGCGCGATCGACAAGAGCGCGTCGGAACAGGTAGCGACTGTCGGGGGACCAGACCGCCGGTTCGGACTCGAGGATTCCGTCATTGTAGATTGGGGTTCCGCCGTCGGCGACGCGAACAGAATGCCCGCTTTCGAGATCTGCAACGTACCAGTCGATTTGGTAGCTGTTGCGATCGATCGAGGCCTGCCGGATCCGGAATGCCGCCAGCCGTCCGTCGGGGGAAACCGAGAGGGACTCGATGTCGGCGATCTCGACTATCTGGCGCACCGAGGGGCCCGCATGCGCGGCCGGGCCTGCCACGGTGACCGCGCCAAGCAGGAGGCATTTTCCGAGCAGCCTCGCCATTACCATGCCCTCCGGAGCTGGAGCGCAACGAACCGCCCGCGGCCCGAGGCATTGACGGGATCGTAGCCGACCCCGGTCGAGCTCCCGGGATCGGGCGCCAGGCGCGGAGGGTCGTTGTCGAACAGATTCTCGGCAAATAGGGCGATCCTGGTCCCTTCGAGGGCGCCTTCCGATCGTCCGAACTCGTAGGCGAGGCTCAGGTCGAACGTGGTGTGGGCCGACACTCGCAGCGGGACTGACCCACGGTCGTCGCGATACCCGTCGGCATGGTTGACGAACAGGCTCCCGGCCAAGCCGCCGTGGCTCCAGCTAAGGCCGCCGCGCGCGCGCCAGTCGAGCGGCCGGTAGGGACGGTCGAGCGTGTCAAGCACCGGGCTTCCGGGTGTCAGCTGGTCCTCGAACGCGATGATGTGGTTGAGGTTTAGGTCGAGCGCGAACCGGTCAACTCCGGCGGTGAAAGCGTATTGGACACCAAGGTCGAAACCCCGCGTGCGGGTCAGGGCCGTATTGCTGACCCGGTCGTCGACGACCACGTCGATGTCGGCTGGAGTCGCATTGCCGTTGCTGAACCCGGGCCCGCTGAAGTCGAAAACCGCCTGGGCCCCGCCGACGAGGGCAGCGACCGCGGCGGTATCGGGGTTGAGGTCGACGATCGAGTCGAACGCCGGATTGCCGATCACGTTGATGGTCGAGGTCGGAAGCGCGATCCGGTCGGAGAAGCGGATGGCGTAATAATTGAAGGAAACCGAAAGGCCCGGTGCGAAAGCCGGCGACCAGTCGCCGCCGAGCGTCCAGTTGCGTGACGTCTCCGGCTGGACCGACGGATCGCTGCCCTGGAGAAAGGCGGCGATGTCTCCGGCCGGGGCTTGGGCCGGGTCGGTGTAGAAGAAAAGGGATGGAAGATAGAGGATCGTGTAAGCGCCCGAGACCTCCGACAGCAAAGGCGCCCGGAATGAGGTGCTGAACGAGCCGCGAAGGTCGAGTCCGGCGATCGGCGACCACAGGAGCCCGACCTTCGGATCGAGCGTCGACCCGGTTCCGCCATAGTGGTCGTAGCGGACCGCCCCTGACAGCAACAGCCGTTCGAGGCCCGGCTTCCGGTTGGCCTTGGAGAACAGGGGCACGAGGATTTCGCCGAAGGCCGACTGGACGCCGCGGTCGGCGGACTTCACCACCTCCGGGAAGGTCGAGGAACTGAACGCATCGCGAAACTCCTCGTGCCGGGCCTGGGCGCCGATCGCGATCCGGACCGCCCCTCCTGGAAGGTCGAACAGCGGTCCGTCGGCGCGAGCTCCCCCTTCGAGGATCGCGTTGCGGACGTCGCGGGCGTTGACGAGCGCGATTCCGCCGGGCTGGGTCTGGCGCTGGGTCGTGTCCGAGACCGCCCAATTGCCGTCGAGGCGGACCCGCCAGTCCGCCCCGAGCTCGTAGCTCAAGGTCCCCGAAAGCCCCTTCGAATCCGCCTGTGCGTCGACCCCAACCGGGAGCGGCGATACCGACTGAAACAGGGTTCGTTCCGTTTTCCGCCGCGCGAGGGTTCCGGTGACGCTCAGACCCAGCCCGGGAGCGAGTTCCTGGTCGAGAGTACCGATCAGGCTGTGGCGCCGCTCCTTCGGAAGGAGGAAGGTATTCGGTCTAAGGCCGATGGTGAAGGACCGGTCGCCGGCCTTGATCTCGTCGTCGAGACGGACGTCGTAGGCCAGCAGCGCGTGGCCGCCTGCCCAGCGCCCGCCCGCCGACTGCGACAGCTGGACCTGGCCTCCCCCGCCCTCGGTCGTGATCCCGCCCTGGACGGCGGTTTCGAGTCCCTCGAAATCGCTCCGGAGGATGATGTTCACGACCCCCCCGATCGCGTCGGAGCCGTAGATGGAGGAGGCCCCGTCGGTGAGGACCTCGACCCGCTCGATCGCGCTGACGGGAATCAGCGAGACGTCGACGAACGAGCTGGAGCCGGATGGAGCCAGCCGTCGGCCGTTGACCAGCACCAGGGTCGCCCGCTGGCCAAGGCCGCGTAGGTTGAGGCCCGCGCCATGGTCGGTGACGTCCTGGTCCGGTAGGGTCGCGCTCCAATTCTCCTGGTTGACCCCGCCCTGGGTGTTCTGGGGAATAGTCCGCATCAGCTGCTCGAGCGAGGTGGCTCCGGTCCGATCGATGTCCTTGCGTCCGATGACGATCACCGGCGAGGTCGGCGGAGCCCCCCGCAAGTGGGTCCCTGTGACAATCACCTCGCCCTCCCCCGGAGCTTCGCCGGTCGCCGGGTTTAACCGACGGATGACCAGGGAATCGCCGACCGATTCAAGCGACAGGCCGGTCCCGGCAAGGAGATGCTCGATCGCCTCGCGAGGGGTGAAACGCCCCTCCAGTGGAGTCGCCTTGCGCCCCGATAGCAATTTCGCCGGGGCGAGGATGTTGGTCCCCGAGCGGATCGCGACTTCGCGGACCGAGCGCTCCAGTTCCTGGGCCGGAAGGCTGTAGTCTACGGCCCCCGCCGGCTGTGCCGGAGCCGCAGTCGAAAGGCAGGAAAAGGCGGCCGCCGCAAACACGGTGACCGAAGGTATGACCTGGTTGAACATGACTCCCCCCATCTCGTCCGGCGCGAGCGGGAAGCGGCGCCGGTCACGAGCCTTGACGACGCGGAAGCCGGCCACCCCCCAAAAAAATTCACTGCTGCAGGGAAACCGCTCGATCTCTTGGCCCAGCGAATGAAGAGCTTGCGCTTGCGCTTTCCGACTCTATCGTAAGGGTTGCGCCGGACGACGGCGCCGAGGCTTGAGAACCTCGTTGGAGGACCGGCATCAGATTCGGCCGGGTGGCCGCCCGCGCATGTCCAGACCGCTTGCGGTTAAAGGCGGCGGCGCATGTCCCAACATGTTCTCAACACCCGGCTTACCGCCGGCAGCCTCGAATGGGAGGCTTGCGATGGGGAAGGGTGGCGGAGGCGGATTTCGGGACCGGGCGCGATTCCGGCAAACGCCGTGAGCGGGCGTTTTCCGGTCGCCGCCGGAGCCGACGCGGAGATCCCATCGGTCGAACGCGGGCGCTGCCAGCTCGGCGAGCTTTACAAAGCGGAATCGCAGGGGCTCGTGCGTCTCGTCACGCGCCGGATCGGCAATCCGGACGAGGCCCGGGACGTGGTTCAGGACGTTTTCGTCCGGCTCGCTCGTCTCGGCAGTGACTGGACGGGGATGATCGAGCAGCCCCAGGCATATGCGCGCCGCATCGCGGCAAATCTCGTCCGGGACCGGGCGAAGTCCGCCGCCCGCCGCTCAGCGTGCCTCCACGTCGTCGCCGCCGACGAAATGCTCGCTGGCCCCGACCCGGTTGATCAGCTTGAATCGAGGGACCTCCTCCGGCGGCTCGAAGGCGCTATGCTTCGGCTTCGTCCAAAGACCAGGGGGATCTTCATGGCCCATCGTGTCGAAGGCCTGACCTATGCCGAAATCGCCGAGCGCACGGGCCTCTCGGTCAAGGGCGTCGAGAAGCAAATGAGCAAGGCGCTTCGCCAGCTCGAGCGCCTGGTCGGCGGAGCCTGATGGCGGGCCTGTTCCCAAGATCCGCCGGCCGGATTCGGCGCGAGGCCGCAGACTGGAGGGTCCGCCTTGCCGACGACCGGTCGCCGCAGACTGAAGCCGCGTTCAGCCGCTGGCGGGATTCGGATACGCGCAACGCCGAGGCGTTCGAACGGATGGACCGGATCTGGGCCGCCTCGAGCGGGCTTGCCGGAGTTTCAGGTGGCGGGGCCAGCGCCCGCACCCCGCAGGGATGGCACGGCTTGGCACTCGCCGCCTCTCTTCTACTCGCGGTCTCCTTGCTGGTCCTTGTCGCCGTCCAACAGCGCTGGTGGGACCCACGTGTCCGCGATCCTCAGCTTCTTGTCATGACGACCCCCGTCGGAACTGTGGAAGAGAAAAGCCTCCCTGACGGATCCCGGGTGACCCTCGACGCGGCGAGCCGTCTCGAGACCCGGTTTTCGGGCTCGAAGCGCTCCGTCTCGCTTCTCGAGGGGCGCGCGCGGTTCGCGGTTGCTCGGGATAGCCGCCCGTTCATCGTTCGAGCAGGGTCGAGCGAGATCGCGACGGCCGGAACGCTGTTCGACGTCAGCCTTTATGGCGGACGAGCGACGGTGGTGCTGATCGAGGGCTCGGTCCTGGTGCGTCATTCCGGCATGCCTTCTGGGAGCACTGCCCGCCTGAAGGCCGGCGAGAAGCTCGTTGCTGGCGTTTCGCTGCGGCCCCGGAAGGTCGAGCCGGGCGAGCTCGCCTGGCCCAGCGGAATGATCGGGTTCGAGGGCACCAGCCTCGGCGAGGCCGCGGCGACGATGAACCGCTACTCGAATATGCGGCTTCGGCTTGGCGATCGCCGAATAGAGGAGCTCAAGGTCACCGGCGCTTGGCGCGCCGGCGATGTGGAAGGCTTTGCCCGTAGCCTCGAGCGCGCTTTCGATCTCGTCCTCGAGCGCGGTCCCAACGGCAGTCTCCTGCTCCGCTCGAGAGGCGCCCGCCGGCCGCTCTAAATTTTTGAGGGGTATCCGGCTTCCAAGTCGTCGAGCTCGTGAACAACTGGTTTGTGTTCGCGGCGGCGGAAGGTCCACGGGGGTTATCTCACCCGGCTTCTGTTCGGCCATTGAAAAACGGCCCCGGGTCGGCGTTACGGTGTGCTCACGTGACCGACCCGCCCCAGGGAATGGACATGGACCGGAGGACGGCGGAGCCGAGGCAGTCCGGCCGCGAGGACGCGCAACTTGCTTGCCGACATCGCCAACCTGCCGGATTCACATCAAAAGCCGCGGACAACCGTCGAGCAGCCGGGTCATGGTGAGCTCTCCGAGCCTGCGATAGGATTCCCACTGCGCCTCGTCGAAGAACTGGTCCCCCGTTGGCTGCTGGGGAAACAACGGATTAGCCCCGCCATAACCGACCAGGTCCGCGGGCATTCCGGGCTGCGTTCGAGGCTTCAACCAGATGAGATTCACGATCCCGTCGGCAAAGCTCATGCGCAGCACGAGCGCGAATCCGGGCACCTTTGACGAGCTGAACGCATCACGCCAGTCGTCCCAGTCGTGGGGGTCGACGAACAACCGCGATTGGGGTGCGCCCAGATCCTTCCGGAAGCTTTCGAGCCTGTCGCCAGCGAGGATCTCGGTCTCGCCGCCAAGGTCAAGGCGAACCAGGCGAACCAGGTTCTCGAGGTCCGCGAACCGGTACTTCGGGTCCGCTCCATTGTCAGTGACGAGGATCAGCGGGACACGGCGCTGGATCAGCCGGTACGCGCCGGAATTTTCGAAGTGGCCGCCATCGGTGATGTACTTGCGATCGTAACCGCGCGAGTAGCGCGCAGTCATTTCGTTGAACAAATAGACAAAGGTTCCAAAATGCTCCGACAGGAGCCGCATGAACGGCCCCGCGGCGCTTCGCTCGGTGCACGCGCCCGGAGACCACCACCAGTAGCCGAGACGAACGTTGGCGAAGGTGAAGGCAAGCGCGAACCCGAGGTTGGTGAGCCTGCCCATTCCGGATGAAGCCGCCGCGCCCGAGATCGAGCACCATTGCCCGAGGCTCAGCTGCTCGGCGCATTCCGTCTTGCCCACCTGGGACCAGGCAACCGGCTTGTTCGCAACCCGAATCCCTTGCGGCTCAAGTGTGAGGACGTCGCCCTTGCGGTCGCGGGACACGAGTTGCGACTGCGGGTCGATCGTCTCGTTAATCGTGGCATTGATCAGATGAAGCGGCGCCGGGAGGTCCGCCCGGCAGTAAATTTGCGGCTGGATGTAGTCGTCTGGATGCGATTCCGTGATCCCGGACTCGCCCTTCACCGCGTCCCGCAACCTGGCGTTGTTGGTGGCGCCCAGATAGGCGCGCGTGAGGCGCGCGGAATAAAGCGAGTGCAGCGACGACAGGTTGATGAAGCCATCCGCCCAGCCCGAAAGCAAAGTGAGCACCCAGATCACGGCGACGAAGACAAGCAGACGGTTCCAGTGCGTGTCATTCCAGAGCAGATTGTTCCAGTCCGTGCCGGCCCACGCCACGGCGTGGGACAAAGCGTCGGCGGCAACCGCAAGAATCCCGAAAAGCACGATGCCGGCAATGAGCGCGATGACATTGAGGAAACGGCTGAAGAGCGCCGCGACCTTGCCTTTCTCGCCAGTCGGGCTTCCGAACCATTCGGGAAGCTTCTTGATGAGGTAGGCAAGCAACGGCAAAAGCGCCGCCGTCTTGATTCCCGGCCCCTTGTCGCTGCTGACCTTCATAACGAGCCACGCGCCGGCGCTGTCGACAAGTGCAACGGCAAGGATGATTATGAGGCCGAGGCTCCAGTTGGTCAGTCCCCGGGTAAGCTTCCGCCGAAGCTCGCTGGTAAGGCTCGGGCGCTTTCCAATCGACCGCGCGACCGCCACCGCGACGGAGACGCCAATCACCATCAGGATAAGCGCAAGAGCAAGCGCTCGCACGAAAAATGCCGTCGGCTCGCGAAAGTCCGTCAGCGCGGAATAGGGCGGGAACGCGCCCCGCATGAACTTCGCGGCAATAAGGAAAATGATGGCGGCGGCGAGGTATGTTCCGGCCATGGGGCCGAGGAGGTTCTGCCATTGCCGTTTCGCGTCGGGCTCGTTGGGCGACATGGCCTGCGTGATCCAGTAAGCCACCGCGTGGATGCTGATTATCGCAAGGGGGATGAGTGCCAGCCAGAAGACGGGGCTCCAAGGCCGCATCAGCGCAATGCCGGCAGTGACCGGCCACAGACCAGCTGTCGCCTTCACGAGCACCAGGGCGGTGAAGAGCGCGAAGCTCGCAAGGAGGAAGATATACAGCATGGCCACCCAGTTGCGGGCGACGTAGGCTAGAGCGATGGCGTAATCGGTCGGCCCGTTCGGCGCGAGGTAGCGCGAATGCTCCCTGAGCCACCACAAAGGATTGCGCTGTTTTTCTCCCGTTGGACCCTTGATGTCCCGCTCGTCGGGTCCGCTGGCGAGGGCTCGTGTTGCAAAGTCGTACTGCCTTGAAAGCTCGTCCTGATCGAGCGTGATTTCCCCGCTCTCGAACTCGCTTTTTCCGATTTTGGGGGCAATCCCCTTGGCGCTGTCGGGCATGAACAGGCTTCGCAGGAAACAGCCGACATAGCCGCCGCCCGAAACGGTCGAGACGATATCGACCCGGGCGAACGCGCCGCGGTCGGACCTCGCGAGCGCCTGGATGAGGCCGAGCGAGAACGTCGCACTACGGATCCCGCCGCCCGACAGGGCCAGGCCCACGAGGCCCGGCGGCGGCTCAGAGCCGGTTTCCCACCACAGCCGCGCCTTCCTCCTGCGCTGGACGAGGCCCGCGACCGTGTCGTCAGGGGGAACTTGTTCGGGAAGGCCCGGCGCCTCTGCGCGGATGCCGGTCGTCCGCCCGTCGTTCCCTTTACCGCGCAGGCGCTTCGAAGCCTCCTTCACCTCGCGCCACAGGCGATCAAACGGGTTCATTTCTTCACGAAGAACAGCGCCAGGCCAGTCGTCGCAAAGCCCTGGAGCGGCGCGAGCCACAGGCTGGTCATGGTGACGAATTCGAGGGGTTGCGCCACGAACAGGGTCCCAAGCACCGACACCGACAGGACGAGCAGGTAAAAGCAGCTCACTGCGACAGCCATCCCGAACAGCCCGCTTCCCGCCTGCCCTTGCGGCGATGGTGCCGCGTATGCGGTGAACCCGACCATGGTCATCGCAGGAACAATGTTGGGAAGGAACCACTGCCATATCTTCGGGACGTCCGCTCCGAAGAGGCGCGGCTGAAGACTGAGAGCGACAAGGAGGAGGATGAGAAGCAGACCCCACACCCACCAGACCGAGGTAAGAATTGCCCGCTTCGACATGGCGCTCAGCCCTCCAGGACCTTGGCGAGCCGAAGCTGCTCTGCGGCGGACCGGATGCTTGGGCGGGAGAATTGCGCGGGCTTCCCGACCGAGGTCCTGTTGAACTCGTAGATGAGCACGGTGACCCGGTAATCAGGCCCGAAGCGCGCCTCGGCGAAGCCCTGCGGGAGATCCGCCGGCCCCTCGACGACCATCTCCTTTGCGACATCCGAACTCATCGCGGCAGCGGTGCTCGTCACCGGGCGGTTCGTGACCACGAAAACCAGCACCCGGTAGGATCCGGGATCTGCGTGAAACAGTGCATTCATCATGCTCGCGAGCGACAGGCCTTCCGAGGCGGAGGCGAGGCCGGAGGCCTCCGTCGCCCACCTTTTTGCATCCGTGTATGGCTTTCCGTCGGAAGCGATCCGCTCCATCTGGGTCGCGAGCGCGAAGCCGTTTGTGACTCGATAATAACCGACCCGATCATATCCCCCGGCGGTCAACCGGGTGTGAAGCGCGTCGTCGACCTGTTGCAGCGTGGGTTCGCCGGGCGGCAGGAGGGCTCGCGGAAGCACCATCTGCGCCGAAGGCCTTGGCGCAGGAATCTTGAACTCGGGAAGAGGCTGGCCGGCCTCAGTTGCGGCCGCGTTGGACTCGTCGGACGCATTCTGCGCCCACTCGTCCGTCGCGGCCATATTCGCGACCGCATTTTCGTCGGCGCCGCCGCTTTCCATCTTGGCCTGGCAGCCGCCAAGGCTCGCTGCCGTGAATACCAGGAAAGCTGCGAGAAATGTCTGCAGCCTCGTCATCGAGCATTTCTCCCCTGCCCGAACTCCGCTTGCGACATAACACGGATAGTGGACGCCGAACAGCATCACGGGCTTTTTGACTTATGCTGGGTCCTGGTTCTTCAAATGCTCCGAGTCATGCTTCCGAACTCTTACTCGATTGACATGGCGGCCGTGCAGGATCGATTGGACCTCTTCCCGGATAATCTTTCGGGATGAGGATATTTACCTGCAATTTAACGAAATAGTTTCGAGGAGAACGGACAACCCGGATGCTTTTGGCTCTGGAAACAGCTATAGAAGCGCGAGGGGAGCGTTTCGGCATCGCCCATCGTGCCTGGCCAAGGCGTCGCGCTCCGGCATTTAGGGGAGACAGGCAATGGCAAGCATTGTGTCTCAATGGCTTACCCAGTCGCAACAGGACCTCGACACTTTGTTCTCGGGGCACGAGGCGGGCCCAATCCCCGACGGTGAAGCCAAGGGTACGGCCATCATCGCTCCCGGCACCGCCTTTTCGAATGAGATCGCCGCCGCCATCAATTTCTTTGCCTGGCAGGGGAAGGTCTTCGATGCCGAGCACGGTTTCTTGCGCAACAATATCCTGCCGCTCGGGATCAAGGCGATCGTCGCAAAGGTCTACAAGGGACCGAGCTGGCTGGATGGCAAGGAGTGCATCGTCCTCGACTATTCCCAGACATCGCTCGTCGCGAGCCGGATTCGCGACGAGATCCGGATGATTGAGCCGGGCATCTATCTCGGCAAGGTTTACTGGGACAAGAAACGGCTCATCGATTTCGCGCTGGAATTCAAGAACAGCCAGGCGGCGTGATCCTCCAGGAGCATATCTGTATCGCAGGCGTGCTCCGTCACGGCGCTTCGGCCAGGCTCGAGCCGCTGCTCACGTCGATGAACGGGAAGCCAGGCCAGGCCGATCCCGACAACGGCCTCTTTCCGTTCGGGAAGCTCGATCAGCTTCACGTCGCGCGCTTCGTCATCCTCGACGACCATTCGCTCGGCGACCGGACGAGCGCTCCGGTCCTGCCGGTTCGCGAGCCCGTCTATCTCGCCTTCGTTGCGGATTTCGACGGCGATGCGGACGTGCTCGTCGAAAACATGGCGAGCCTTGCCGCCCCAGGCCTCGCGCAGATCTTCAGCCACTGCCGCGACTTCCACGACGACACGGACTTGAGGGCCTGGCTCGACAGCCACCGGATCAGGTCCGCGGCAACTTACGTGAACTGGGTCGGGCGAAGCACTCGGCAGATCAGGGAGGAAGCGCTGCTGCACGATGCCTTGCGCTCGGCGCGCCTTGCAAATCCCCGGGTCGAGCCCGAGGAGCTTCTTCCCATCCTCAAGGATTCAGGCGCGGGCGTTCAGCTGACGCCGCTGGAAAAAAGATCTTTTGCAGCTCGCGTCCGCGAGGCACTCCATTTCCTGATCCTGCCGGTGGTCGGGCTGATCCTTTCCCCGCTCCTCCTCGTTCTGGCGCCATTCTTCGCAATCATGCTGCGCAGGCGAGAAAAGCGCGATCCGGTCCTTGCCCCCGTTCCGGCGCGCGAGCGCAACGACTTGCTGCGCGACCAGGAGGATCATGACATCACCAACCAGTACAGCGCATTGGGGTCGCTCAAGCCCGGCCTGTTTCGGCGCGGGCTGACTATCCTCATCCTGTGGATCATCAACTGGGGCGCCCGCCACCTTTACAACAAGGGGCGGCTGGCGCGGGTGAACACCATCCACTTTGCGAGCTGGACCTTCTTCGATAACAAGCGCCGCGTCTATTTCGCGAGCAATTACGATGGCAGCCGCGAGGCCTATAACGACGACTTCATCAACAAGGTCGCGTTCGGCCTCAACCTCTCCTTCTCGAATGGCCTCGGCTATCCCAGAACGCGCTGGCTGATCCTCGACGGCGCGTGGAACGAGCAGGACTTCAAGCGCTACCTGTTCCACCACCAGCTTCCGACGCAGGTCTGGTACAAGGCCTTTCCCGGCCTCAGCAATTACGACATGGCGCGCAATGCGCGGATCCGGAGCGGCTTCGAAAGGACCCTCTCCGGCGACGCGCTTCGCCGCTGGATTTCGGAGATCTGACGAGTGGCGGCGATCCACGAAGCGGCTGATATCCAGGCGATTGTCGATCGCGGCTTCGGCTCGCTCGCCGGCGCAAGCTATCTGCTCATCCGGGTCGAGGAAAAGACCGCTGCCAGGGCCTGGCTGCGGACGCTTGGGGTGACCACGGTCGCGGACGCAAAAGCGAAGCGCCTCGATAGCGTCGTCCAGCTCGCCTTCACTTCATCAGGGCTTCATGAACTCGGCTTCGATCCGGTCGCCGTCGGCGGCTTTGCGCCGGAATTCCTCGACGGCATGGCGGGCAGCGCGCGCAAATCCTGCCAGCTCGGCGACGAGGGCATCAACGCGCCGCACTGCTGGACATGGGGCGTTGGCGATCAAGAACCGCATATCCTCCTGATGGTGCTCGCACCACTCGCCCGGATCGCCGCTCTCGAGGAGGAGTTCGTCGCAGCTCTTGGCAAGGCCGGTTGCACGCTCATCGCGGCAAACCGCTCCAACGGCGTGCTCGGCCATGAGCCCTTCGGGTTCGCGGATGGTCTCTCGCAGCCCGAACCCGACTGGGAAGAGACGCTCAATCCAGGTACCAAGAATGACCGGGTCTATCGCAATAGAATTGCCGCGGGCGAGTTCCTCCTCGGCCATCCCAACGAATATGGCTTTGTGCCCCATTATCCGCCGGACGAAATTGGGAGAAACGGGACCTATCTCGTCTACCGCCAGCTGGCGCAGGACGTGCGCGGCCTCTGGCGATGCCTCGCGGCACGCGTTGGAGACATGCAGGCGATCAAGCTCGCCGAGATGATGGTCGGTCGCGGTATCAATGGCGATCCGCTGCCGAGTATCAAAGCCGGCCCGAAGAACGACTTCACTTATGAGAACGATCCCGACGGAACCTGTTGTCCGATCGGAGCCCATATCCGTCGAGCCAACCCGAGAAGCGGCGATGATCCGAACGGCAGGCGCGGCTTCTTACACGACATCCTCTCGTCACTGGGTTTGAAGGGCACGGCGATCCACGATGCGGTCGCCTCTGCGCGCTTTCACCGAATCCTTCGCCGGGGGCGCTCCTATGGCCCGGTGATCGAGCCGCCGGACGCGATGTCCGAGGATCCGGCGAGCCAGGAGGAGGAAGCGGGGCTGCACTTTATCTGCCTGAATGCGAGCCTCGCCCGCCAGTTCGAGTTCATCCAGGGGGCATGGGTCGCGAGCGCCTATTTCGGCGGACTTTCGTGCGAGCAGGACCCGATGCTCGGAAACCGCATGCCTGACAATGGCGGCCGTCCAACGAACGCGTTCTGTTATTTCGACGAAAAAGGCTCCCCGCGCATCGTCAGCGACCTCAAGCCCTTCGTCACGGTGAAAGGCGGTGCCTACTTCTTCCTGCCGGGCGTGAAGGGCCTCGAGCGTATACTTGCCGGCTAGTCGAAACGCTCGTTGCCGGTCGGTTCGACGTGCGTCTCATTGTTCTTCGCCTGGCGATAGCGCGACATCTCGTAATACATGCGTTTGCGTGCCCGGTTCTGGTTACCGAGCGGCCGGTGCTCGGGAAGAGAGTGCCACACGTTGAAGGTCAGGGCCCTCGCGAACGCGAACTGCTCGGGCGACTGGAACTCCTGTGAGGGAATCGTGATCGTCGCGACCGGGATCCGGGGCGAGAGGCGCGGGTCCCACAGGACGGCGCCCTGCTCGATCGGCATCCTGAACGGGTCCTTCTGGAGGATCAGGCGCATCTCGAACCTGGCCTCGCCCTCGCTCAGGCTCGCCGCCAGGTTTTCGCGCAGATAATTGTCGGGAGGGCGGAAGGGCAGCCGCGGGATGCGCGTGCTCACCTTCGTCAGCGGGTGGAAGCTGTATTGCATCGCCTGCCCCTCGCCCAGAAGATAGGGAGTGCAGCTGAAATATTCGTTGGCGAGCGGGTTCGAGAGGGTCCGGTTCCAGAGCGCCTGCATCAGGAAATCGCGGATGTGGGACCGCTTCAAGTTCAGGAAATACCAGATCGGCACGTGCCTCCTGCTCCAGTACTGGAGGAGGCTGTTCTCGCGGGTGTCCGGTGTCGGGAAGGTGACGACGGTGACGGCCGTGAAATCCTGAGTGAACTTCTCGTCGTCCATGAGCTTGGGGCCCGGGACGTCGCACAGTTTCACGCTCATGCTGCCAAAGCCGACATCGTCGATGTCGGGTTCGACATGCGGCCCGGGGTTTGAAAAGCGGACCCATGCGGGAAAGCTGCGCTCGCTCGCGAAGATGCCCCTGCGCAGATTCTCAGGGAGGTCCGGATGCACGGTGAACGTCGCGCGCACGAGACCATGCGTCTTGGTGTTTCCCGCGCGCTCGTAATTTCCGGGCGTGAAGTCGCGATCGAGGTGCCGCTGCATCTCTGCGATGATCGTATCGAGGCTCTCATCCTCGTCATCGTTGATCCGCTCCTGCGCGATCGGCGGAACATCGCGGCTGCGCGAAAGATTGATCGTGAAATTCAGGAACCGAGTCAGGGGCCAGCGGAAGACCGCGTCGATGGCAGGACGGAAGAATGGATCGAAGCGTCGTTCGGCATGGAGGCCGATCTCAAGCAGTCGATGCAATGGGCGAAGCATGGCTAATCCTCCCCTAGACCAGCGTCTGCGAGAATGTTCTCAGCGAGTTTCTCAGCCGCGAGGTAGATAGATGCGACGATGAAGAGGCCCGGGATGCGCGGAAAGATCGAAGCGTCGACGACCCTGAGGCCCGGAACGCCATGGACTCTGCCGCGCGTGTCCAGCACCGGGCCGATCGCCGCAGTGCCGCAGGCATGATGCCCCCAGGCATTGGCGCGCACCCACTGCTTCAGCTGGTCGCGGTCGAGATTGGACCCGGGAAGTTCTTCTGTTGCGATCGCCTTGCACCGGATCAGGGGCCGGGCCATTGCGCGCACCATATCGAGACCCTGCACCAGCGCATCGAGGTCGCGCTCGCCGTCCTGCTCGAAGTTGCGGAACGCGACCTTCGGGGGATCGCGCGGGTCGGCCGAGGCCAGGCGAACCGTTCCTGAGCGATTGCCGGTTTGGCCCTTGAGCACGGCCCAGCTGAAGCCGTCGAGGCCGGGCCAGCATCGGTCGGCATAGCCCGAGAAATAGCCCGAAAAGCGTCCCATCAATCCCATGAGAACGAGATCTGGGTTGCCGGGTTCGGCGTGCGAGGAACTGCGCAGCGCCGCAATGGCCGTGCCGTTCGAGACGTACATGCCGCGCCTCGAGCGCTTCCATTTTTGATATAAGGGGTCCCCGAGCGAGAAGCCGGCGCCTCGCAAGGACTTCCAGGGCCGCGTCATGCGATGCACCACCGCGATCTCGTAGCGGTCCTGCAAGTTCCGCCCGACGTCCGGGAGCTTGACTCTTGGCTTGATCTTGAGGGACTTCAGCTGCTGGGGATCGCCGACCCCTGAAAGCATGAGGAGCTGCGGCGTCGCGAACGCTCCACCGGCAAGGATCACTTCGCGCACCGCAAACGTGCGCCCTTCGATTGCGGCGGCCGGCTCAACCGACTTGGGCGAGGCCCGGTAGAGATGCCGCCCGCGTAGCCACTCGACGCCAACCGCACGGCCCGCATCATCGAAGATCAGCTTGGTCGCAAGAGTGTCCGTCGCAATGTCGAGCCGAGCAGCATCGCCCTCGCTGACGGCACGAAGTCGGTCGCGCGTTCCCCAGCGGGCGTGGCGGAAGGTTGCAAGCGGCAAATAGCAAAGCTGTTCCTCACCTTTCCGGCGCACGTCATTGGGGTCGCCCCAGTCGGCGAGGAACGCCCGCACCCGGCTGAGGAGTTTTTTTTTGCGGCCGAGCTCGACGAGGCTCGTGAGGAACAGCGAACGGATGAGGGTCGCATCCGAGAAGGCGCGCATCGGCATCGCTCGTTCGACCGGAAGCCAGCCGCTCCAGCCATGTCCGGTGGGATCGAAACCCAGAAGCGCGAGGAGCCGCCACAATGGCCGGTGCCGGCAGCGCTCGACCTTCTTGCGATGCCGTTTCATGGCCTCGGCCGACCAGCCCTCGTCGCCCGTCTCACACGCAAGCGCGTCCCAGTCCTGGTCGGACGGCAGGAGGAAGATCATGGCGTTGTGCGCCGTACATCCGCCAAGCGCACCGGACCGGGGATAAAGGACCTCACCTTCCCTAGCCTTCGGGTCAGCGGCAGCTGCCTCGGCGTCGTCGAAATGGCTGGCGTGCTGGGCCCAGCAGAGATTCTCGTTCTCGCTTGCGAGCGCGTGGAAGGCGGGCACGCAATAATGTGCCCTCGACGAGACTCCGGATTCCAGCGGGTCGGGTCCCGCTTCGATCACCAGGACCCGCATCCCGGCTTCCGCCAGCCGGGCAGCAACGGTTCCCCCGGCCGCGCCGGAACCGACGACGACATAATCATATTCAATTTCAAGCGACGCCAAGACCGCTACAAGGTCTTGAGGTAGGCGATCAGCGCCATCTTGTCGGCGTCGCTGAGCACGGGCTCGACGCCGAAGCTCTTCTCGTCATCGGTAAGCCCCTGCTGCTCGTTGAACGTCGCCGTCCCGAAATAATGGCCCCGGTTAACGACGAAGTCCGGGCACTTGCTGAGCCGCATCAGCTGAGGCCGAACGTTCCCGAAATGCGCCCTCAGGGCCGCATCGTCCGCTCCCTTCGGAACCGTGAGGAGATCCCGTTTCAGTTGCACGAGAAGCTCCACGACCCGCGCATAATGGATCGCAATGTCCCTGGGGTTTTTACTTTCCGAAAGCGGCCGCAGGGAGGCCAGAAGATTGACCGGGATCCCCGCGGGCACCGGGCCAATCACGATATTGCCGTCCTTGTCCGTCAGTTTCGCAAGCGCCTGCTGCGTCTTGAGGTTCGCAAGGCCCTTCAGCTGCGGAACGAAACTCGAGGGGATGAAGAGATAGCTTCGCGCCGTCGTGCGATCGATCACGCCCCAGGAGTTTTGAAGAATGCTGTCGCGCTGGCGGCGTTCGGGCCAGAGCATCTGCTGGATCGAAGCATCGAACGCACTCATGCGTCCGGCGACCGAAGGATCGCCGTTAAACGGACCGACGCTGTTGTTGAGGAGAAAGGGCGCCGTCGACCAGAGCGAGATCAATGAGGGAACTCGGGTATAGCCACGGCCTCCGGCAGGCATGGTGTAGACGAGCGAATTGCCGGTGAAGGGGTCCTGGATGGTCGCCTTTCCGACCGAAGGCAGCTGCTTGTAGCTTGTCGACGAGAAATTATCCCAGATGTTCCCGGCAAGCGCATTGGTCGCAAGGGGGCTGCAGAGGTTCGTTCGAAGCAGCGTCACCGGGATGCGCGCATCGCTGCTGAAATAATTATCTTTCGGGAAATCCGGGCGCGCGACGACGGCGCGCATCTGCTGCTTGTACTCCGGCGTCTGGGTCCAGTGCCACCAGGCCCGGAACTTCTCGAGATAATCCTTTCCGATTACGCCGAGGGAGATGGTCGCCGGAGGCTTCGGCTGCTTGCTCGAGTGGCATCGTCCGCAGGTCTCAGCAAAGACATCTCGGCCGCGCGTCCACTGGGCCTTGCTGGCATTGAGATAGACGGCACCGCCCGGTGCGGCGGAAAGCGGATCGGGCTTCGCGGCTTTCAGGAAGAAGAGCGCGGTGTTGACCGTGCCTTTCTCCGTTGCTCCCCAATATGCGGAATTCTTGCGCGCGACCGCGATCTGCATCGGCGAGATCGGCTTTCCGCCGGCGACGGGATTGAAGTGCGTCAGCCAGTCTTCGCTGAAGAGGCCGATGTTGATGTAGACCCGATTCAAGGCTCCAAGCGCACCAACCGAATCCGCACCGTCCTTCAGGACGTGCGGCGCGAACACCGTGTCCGGAGCCTTGTAGAATTCGGTCAGCGGGCCCGACTTCACAAACATGTTGAACTGCATGTTGTCGCGCTCGCCACCATTGAGCGTCTCGTGCCCGATGAACTTGCCAATGCCGAGCCGTGCGGCGAGATTGTAAATCGCGTTCATCGTGCGCGGATTGTTGATGTTGTCGGTCGAGACCAAAGACGTGTCCATCGCGCCCGGACGGAACGTCTTCACCCACTGGTACATGAAGCTCCGCTCGTCCGGCTTCCAGAAGAAGAGCCGGTCGACCCACATATATTGCGCACCGACGGTCGAGTTGAGGTCGGCGAGAGCCGGATGCTCGGGGTCTTTGGGCGGATGGATCGGGCTCGGGCCGACATGGCAGAAGCCGCAGCTCATTCCGACCCGGTAGGGCCGAACGAGATTCGGATCATTGTAGTAGCGAGCGTCGGTATAATAGCGCTTCGCATCCCAGCGGGACTTGGCCGCCTCGTCGAACGCGGGGTTCGGGAATAAGCGGAGGCCGAGGATGCCGCTCGGCTCGCCATAATAGGAGCCGACGGGAACTGTTTTGCCACGCGCTCCGATTTTGACGCCCGGATATTTCTCGGCGTTAGCGAATGGGTCGGGCGCACAGGCCGCGTCGCGTACATCGCGCCAGAGGCCATACTGATCCGGGCGGGTAGGAGCGGAGAAGCAGGGCTCGTTGACCAGCCCCAATTGGCGCCACCGGTTGTCGCGGCGATTGGGGCTGTTGGGGTCCGGAGCGACGATCTTCAGGAGGTCAAAGCCGCCGAAGGTCGGTCGGGTCATGAGGTCCCAGAAGCGATCGTTTCCGCCTGTCCAGACCAGCCACATGTTGCGGCCCTTGATCTCATCGGGCTCGAGATGGATCCCGTTATCCATGTCTTTGAAATAGTCTTCGTCCGCATGGACAAAGTCATCGGCCGACAAACCGGCGAGGATCGCCTCGTCCTGTTCGGACTTTTCCCCGTTGCAGCCTGCAAGGACCAGCAAATTCACTGCCAGTACCAAAGCCAAAGCAGTCCTTGATGGAACAGGCATGTGCCCTCCTTCACCTGCTAGTGGGCTACCGAGAACTCCACCAATTGTTCGAGACTAGTTTTTCGCAAGTCGAAAGCGACTAGCCCTCGAAGGCTAAGTCTAACCCAATTGGCCTTGCGACGCATCAGGAGAAACGCGCGGCTCGGATGGGCGGAATAGAATGTCGTCCGGCTGAACGTACGAACCTCAATCTGGATCTCTTGCCATCTCAATCTGACCAGTTGGCGGTCCGATACTTGTTAATTTTGCCTTTGACGCCCGCCCTTAACGCACGCATTCTTGCAGACGCCGAATCGCCGAGAGTTTCCTTCTTTTTCAGCAGGGTGGTTGCACTACTGGCGTCGCGCAAAGGCCTAAGGCAGTGGCTCGTTTCCAGCAGGTGCAGCTCCTCTCGCAAGGAGTGGACGCATGCCAAGATACCCAGGGTCACCGCTACGTGCCGGGACAACCCAGTCCGAGGCAGTTCAACAGGTCCAGCAGCGCCTGAACGATCTGAAGGTCGCGGAAATAGGAGGTGCTCGGCGGCTAGACGCCGCTCCGATTTGCGTTGGGAATTCGGCGACCAGCACGAAGAGCCACCATTCGATCAGCATGGATTGGTGCGGGCGGTAACCTTTGAATCTGAGCGCCTCGAAACTGCAACACGAGCCGTCGCTTCAGAAGACGTGGCTGCGGTGGAAAATATGGATGCCCGATTTCGACCAACCTTTCCGGCCGGTCCTCTGGCACACCAGAGTGCACAGGTCGGGACTCCGGAAAGTTTGGCTGGGGCGGCAGGATTCGAACCTGCGAATGCCGGTACCAAAAACCGGTGCCTTACCACTTGGCGACGCCCCAGCAGGCGGCCCGTCTATGCGGGAAAGGCGCGCTTATAGCCGCCGCGTCTTCCAAGGGAACCCCAAG
>DASSFK010000340.1:0-2305 GCA_035694565.1 Sphingomicrobium sp. | reverse complement strand
TCGCGCTTGAACAGCCAGGCATTGGCCTTGGCATCGGCGAGGTCGTTGATCGCGACCAGCTCGAGACCGCTGTCGGGACGCTCGAGGATCGCCCGCGCCACCAGCCGGCCGATGCGTCCGAAGCCGTTGATTGCAACTTTGGTCATTGAATGCCTCTCTGTTTCATGTGGCCGAGAACGCGCTCGGCAACTGCGTCAGGGGTGAGCCCGAAATATTCGTAGGCGTCCTTGGCCGGAGCCGAGACGCCGAAGCGGTCGATGCCGATCCGGAGGCCGTGAAGGCCGGTGTAGCGCTCCCAGCCGAAGGTCGTGCCAGCCTCGATCGACACGCGCAGGATTTCGCGATTGCTGACGTCCGGGAGGATATCCTCGCGATAGTCGGCAGGCTGCGCGTCGAAGCGCTCGGTGGACGGCATGGAGATCACATCGGTGCCGATGCCCTGCCCTTCAAGGCGCTCGGCGGCGTCGAGGGCGATCTCCACCTCCGAGCCGGTGGCGAGGATAATGACCTTGCGGGTGTTCCCGGCCGCCTTGAGACGATAGGCGCCGCGCGCGCAGAGGTTTCCGTCAGCCGGTTCGGTGCGGACGGGACGAAGGTTCTGACGGGTGAGCGCGAGGACGCTCGGCTCCCTGGTGGCCAGCGCCAGCGCCCAGCATTCGGCGGTCTCCACCGCGTCCGCGGGGCGGTAGACATTGATGCCCGGCATGGCGCGGAGGCTCTGGAGGTGCTCAATCGGCTGGTGGGTCGGTCCATCCTCCCCGAGCCCGATCGAGTCGTGGGTCATCACGTAGATGACCTTGGCCTGCTGCAGCGCCGACAGGCGGATCGCCGGACGGGCATAGTCGGTGAACACGAGGAAGGTGCCGCCGTAAGGGATGACACCGCCATGAAGCGCCATGCCGTTCATCGCTGCGGCCATGCCGAACTCGCGGATGCCGTAATAGATGTAGCGACCGCCGTAATTGTCGGCTGTAAGTGGCTGGAGCGCCTTGGTTTTCGTATTGTTGGAACCGGTCAGGTCGGCTGAGCCGCCGACGGTCGACGGAATCGCCGCGTTGATCGCTTCCAGCGCCATTTCCGACGCCTTGCGGGTGGCCACCGAGGGCGGATTGGCTATCAGGCTGTCGACATAGGGCTTGAGCCAGCTCTCGTCGGCCTTGTTCGAATTGCGGCTGAGGAACTCGTCCTTCCTGCCGCTGGCATCAAGGCGCTTCCGCCATTCCGCGTTGGCCGATCCGCCCTTTCGACCAGCGTCGCGCCAGGCGCTAAGAACATCCTCGGGAACTTCGAACGCCGGAAGGTCCCAGTCCAGCTCAACTCGAGCAGCGGCGACCTCGTCCTTGCCGAGCGCCGAGCCGTGCGTCGCCGCGGTGCCCTGCTTGTTCGGAGCGCCGTAACCGATGATCGTCTTGCAGCGGATCAGCGACGGACGCGGATCGGCCTTCGCTTCCTCAATCGCGCGCGATACGTCGTCGGCGTCCAGTCCATCGCATTCGGTCGTGTGCCAGCCGCCCGCCTGATGGCGAGCGACCACATCCTCATTACGCGACAGATCCGTCGAGCCGTCGATGGTGATCTCGTTGTCGTCCCACAGGACGATCAGGCGGCCGAGCCTCAGGTGACCGGCGAGCCCCACGGCTTCGTGGTTGATGCCTTCCATCAGGCAGCCGTCGCCGGCGATCACATAGGTCCAGTGATGGACGAGATCGTCACCGTATGTGGCGTTCAGGTGCCGCTCCGCAATCGCCGTGCCGACCGCCATCGCGACACCCTGCCCCAGCGGCCCGGTAGTGACCTCGATGCCGGGAAGCTCGAAATTCTCGGGGTGACCCGCGGTCGGGCTGTGCAGCTGGCGGAAATTCCTAAGGTCCTCGATCGTCGGCCGCGCGTAGCCCGTCAGGTACAGAAGCGCGTAAATCAGCATCGACCCGTGACCGGCCGACAGAATGAAGCGGTCGCGGTCCGGCCAGTGCGGATCGGAAGCGTCGAACTTCAGATGGCGTGTGAAGAGTGCGGTCGCAGCATCCGCCATGCCCATCGGCATTCCAGGATGACCGCTATTAGCCGCCTCGACCGCATCCATCGCCAAGGCTCGAATGGCATTGGCAAGTCGGCGTTGGGTCGGCTGCAATTGGCGCTCCATCTATGGGGTCGGCCCGCGCGTGGGATTCGGCGGGGCGAGTTGCGGTGGCCCTTGGCCGGTGAGCGGTGAAGCGTCAACCTCACGACCAGTCGAACCACTCGAGTCTTGCCGGAAAGGCGCTTTGTGCGTAGCGAGAAACTGTGATGGATGAGGGCCGTCTCG
>DASSFK010000339.1:0-7397 GCA_035694565.1 Sphingomicrobium sp. | reverse complement strand
CGACGTCTACATGCCGGGCATGGACGGCTACGAGACCGCCCAGATCATTCGCAGCCGCGAGCAGACCAAGGGCATCCCGATCGTCTTCCTGTCGGCGGTAAACAAGGAAGCCGAGCACCTCATCCGCGGCTATTCGATGGGGGCGGTCGATTATGTGTTCAAGCCGGTCGACCCGATCGTCCTTCGCTCGAAGGTGACGGTCTTTGTCGACCTGTTCCAGAAGACCAAAGAGGTCGAGAGGAAGGCGGCGCACGAACAGGCGCTGATGGACTCGACGATCCGCGCAAACGCGGAACGCCTGCGTGCCGAGCAGGACCTTCGCCGAGCCGAACAGCGTCAGGCTGCGATCATTCAGTCGCTGCCCATGGTGCTCTATTTGGAGCCGTTCGAAGCCAAGTCGCGGGGCCCGAACTACGTCAGCGGCGACTTGCAGGCGATCACTGGCTTCTCGTTCGAAGACGTCCAGAAGCAGCCGACGATCTGGACCGACCGCCTCCATCCGGACGACAAAGACGCGGTCCTGGCCGCGATCGACGCGCGACGGGCGATCGGCCGGTCGTCGGTGGAATATCGCTGGCTGTGCGCGGACGGCACTTACCGCCACTTCCTCGACCAGGCAGTGCTACTGAAGGATAGTGAGGGACACCCGCTCGAATTCGCGGGGACGCTCACCGACATCACCGAACAGCGCTCGCTTGAGATCCAGCTGATCCAGGCCCAGAAGATGGACGCGATCGGCAAGCTGACGGGCGGCATCGCGCACGATTTCAACAACCTCCTCGCTGCGGTGATCGGCGGCCTCAGCATCCTCGAAAAGCGCGCCACCCTGGCTGAGGAAGATTCACGAATCCTCGGAATGATCCGCCGCGCCGCTGAGCAGGGCAGCGAGCTTGTCCGCCGACTGCTCGCCTTTGCCCGCCGCCAGACGCTCGAACCGAAAGCGATCCGCATTTCCGCGCTTCAGGAAACGGTGTCCGATCTGCTGACCCACACTCTCGGCGGGCTCGTCGACCTTGAATGGAAGGTCGGCAAAGACGTGGCGGACCCGTTCGCAGACCGCGCCCAACTCGAACTCGCGCTCGTCAACCTGATCATCAATGCCCGCGACGCCATGCCCGATGGAGGTACGGTCACGGTTTCGGTCGAAGATCGGAGAGCCAGACCGAGTGAGGTTCAGGGACTCCCCAAGGGCGATTATGTCCGGCTCGCCGTTTCCGACCGCGGGACCGGCATAGCGCCCGAGCACATCGAAAAGGTGCTGGAACCCTTCTTCACGACCAAGGACGTGGGCAAGGGTAGCGGCCTCGGCCTGCCAATGGTTTACGGCTTCGCCAAGCAGTCGAACGGCGCTTTCCGCCTCGAAAGCCAGATCGGTCGTGGCACGACGGCCGAGCTTTGGCTCCCACAAGCATCGGAGCAATTGCCCGAGGAGGAGCAGAAGCCTGATCACGAGGAGTATGAGGCACCGAGCATACGCCCGCTCAAGATCCTGCTCGTCGACGACCATCCGGAGGTCCGGACCACGACTGCTGCCCTGCTGCAGGAGCTCGGGCATACGGTTGTGGAGGCCTCGAACGGCGGAGAGGCCCTGACCGCTCTGAGCGACGGCGCCCGCGAGTGCGATCTCGTCATTAGCGATTACGCAATGCCGCACCTCTCAGGGACCGAGTTCGTCCGGCGAGCACGCAGGATCTGTCCTGAAGTGCCGGCGCTCATCATCACGGGCTATGCGGAATCCGACGCCGTTCGGGACCGCCCGGAAGACGTGGACATCCTTCTGAAGCCGTTCACGCCGCGTGCCCTCGAAAGCGCAATTGCTCGGATTTGTGGAGCCGGGCATCCAAGCGTTTCCTGATTGCGATGAGCCGAGAACCCACAGCGCCGCGAGCGAGTTTGAATTCGCAACCTTCCAGGGAGGTTGAAACTGCCGTGTCCGATAAGCCGTTTGAAGAGAGTTTCGAGGAAGAAAGCTCGCGCCTCGCCGAAAGCCTGAAGAGCTGCCGTTCCGTGGTGAACGATTATCGCGTGATGCTGACCGGGAACCAAGCACTCCCCTCGCCTGACGAAGCAGAGAAGTCGGACGCCGGGCAGTAATCGCACTGCAAAGCAATTGGGCGGATGGGCAAACCGGCGAGGACTGCCGGCACTGTGATCGCGAAAGGTTAGCGGCGGCCAAACCAAGCTGAAGCTCTGCAAGACCACGGGAAGCGCAAAATGAGCGAACCAAAGAGGCCCAAGCCCGTTTGTCGGACGGGGTTGTCCCTTTGTCGAAGGGCAAAGTAAGGTCAGCCAGCGTTCACACGCTCGGAGCAACTCGGCGACCTATGACAGTATATAGCCGCCAGTTAGCTCAGTCTGCGACTTCCACCGCGACCGCCCTCGCCCTCGTTCTTGCGACGCCTGCCTATGCGCAGGCGCAAAATGCTCCGGCGGCCGACCAGCCCGCGACCTCTACCCAGCCGGCAACGACGGTTCCCGAAACCGAGCAGCCCCAAACCCAGGGGACCGGCGCCGGGGCGGATGAGTTTGGCGATGAGGGTGGTGAAATCGTCGTCACCGGCGTCCGCCGCGGCAGCGTCGTCGGCGACATCCCACCGGAGAACGTCCTCAACAGCCGCGACGTCCGGGCGACGGGCGCGACAAGCATCGATGAGCTTCTTGACGCCCTGGCCCCGCAGATCGGAAGTGCCCGGGGTCGCGGCGGTGAGCGCCCGGTCATGCTGCTCAATGGCCAGCGCGTTTCCAGCTTCCGCGAGATTCGGGACATTCCCACCGAGGCGATCGAGCGGCTTGAAATCCTGCCGGAAGAAGTCGCGCTCAAGTACGGATATGCAGCCGATCAGCGCGTGGTGAACATCGTTCTTCGTGAGCGCTTTCGGTCCACCGCGGCCCGCCTCGACGGCAATACCTCGACGGAGGGCGGCTACCTAGGCGGTACGGCCGATCTCACCAAGCTGCTGATCCAGAAGAACGGTCGAACGACCTTCAACGTTCACGCCGAGGGAAACTCGCCTTTGTCTGAAGACGAGCGCGACATCAGGCTCGACGATCCGAACGCCCCGGACGACCGTTCGGCTCGAACCCTGGTTTCCGAAAAGGAGGATCTGCGAGGATCGGCGACAGTCAATCGTACGATCCTCACTAACGTCGGCGCGACCCTGAACGCGGAACTCGAGCATATCGAGGGACGGTCCCTGTTCGGACTGTCGGACTTCGCTCTGGACCCCCTCGTCCGAAACACCAGCAGCGACAGCGCCCATGTCGGCTTTACCCTCAATACCGACAAGGGGAAGTGGCACTTCTCCTCGACCGGCAATGGCGATCTTGATCGCTCGGTGAGCAGGAGCGACCAGAAGGACGGAAGCGGACGCGACCGGGCGGAGACGACCTCTACCTCAGCCGACGTCGATCTAACCGCCAATGGACCCCTGTTCGCCGTTCCAGCGGGCGATGCGAGCGCGACCTTTCGAGTTGGTGGCCGTACCTCGGAATTCGACAGTGAAGACCGGACCGCCGGAATCGTCTCGGAAAGTGACCTGAGCCGTACGGTCGGCCTCGCCAGCGCCAACGTCGATTTGCCGATTTCACGCCGCAACCGCGACTTCAGCGCGCTCGGCAATCTGACCTTGAACGCCAACGCGGAGCTGGATCAGCTTTCGGACTTCGGGACACTTATCACCATCGGCGGGGGGTTGAACTGGTCGCCCGTCGATCGCCTTAACTTCATCGCCAGCTGGACTCGTGAGGAAGGCGCACCGTCGATGCAGCAGCTTGGCGACCCCATGGTCGAAACGCCCGAAACGCGCATTTTCGACTTCACCACCGGCCAGACCGTCGAAGTCACCGCGATTAGCGGCGGAAATCCCGATCTCCTCGCCGACCGGCGCAATGTCTTTAAGATCGGCGGCAATTGGAAGCCGTTGGGGGACACGGACTTGAGGCTGCGTGCCGAATATGTGCATTCGCGCCTCGAAAACCCGATTTCGACTTTCCCTGGCGTCACGGACGAAATCGAGGAGGCGTTCCCGGAACGCTTCGTTCGCGACGCTTCCGGACAGCTCGTCAGCGTCGACTTCCGCCCGGTGAACTACGACGAGGCCCGGAAGGACACGATCCGCTGGGGCTTCGACTTCTCGAAGCCGCTCAAGTCGGCACGCCCGTCGCAGGCTGCGCTCGACCGCTTCCGCGCTCAACGCGCCGCGCAGACGGGGCAGGCTGGCGCCAGCGGCCAGGGAACGCCGCGACCTGACGGAGGGCCGTCACCAGAAGGCGCCGGACCTCCTCCAGGCGGAACCGGAGGCGGTGGCCCGGGTGCCGGTGGCTTCGGCCCTGGCGGCGGATTTGGCGGCGGACGTTTCGGCGGCAACCGTCAGGGTGGCCGCCTGCAATTCTCGCTGACCCACACGTGGAACCTCGTCGACGAAGTGACGATCCGTCCCGGCCTGCCGGATCTAGACTATCTGCACGGAGACGCAGCGGGTTCGAATGGCGGCACTTCGCATCACCTGATCGAGGCGCAAGGTGGCTATTACAACAACGGTCTCGGCGCTCGCATTTCCGCGGACTGGCGCTCGGGAACGCATGTGGACAGCAGTGATGGCAACGACCTCGACTTCTCGCCCCTGGCAACCTTTGATCTCAGGCTCTTCGCGAACCTCGGCGAGCGTTTCGACCTGGTCTCGAAGCATCCGTGGCTGCGCGGAACGTCCCTTCGTTTCGAGGTGAACAACATCTTCGATACCAAGCCGAAAGTCCGCGATTCCGCGGGAGGCGTGCCGTTCAATTACCAGCCGGACCTGCTCGATCCGCTGGGACGGACGATTTCCGTCTCGTTTAGGAAGCTCTTCCTGCCTCCGCCGAGCTTCTTCAGGCGCCAGTCGCAACCGTCAACCAGCTAGAAAGTCCGGAACGGACATAGATCAACCATCTGGTAAGCGTGCGTTGGTACCCATGACCTATGAACAAGCCCGTATCCCCGTCGGAGCTGCGAGTGGACGACCAACCCGTCGAGACGACGCTCTATTCGCTTTCCGACCGGCCACCGGATCCGGTCGAACGGCGTGACGACGAGCGTTACCTGACGCTTTTCCGAGTCGGGACGGTCATGATCAACGATCGGCGCGAGCTGTGCTTGATCAAGAACATTTCGGCCGGCGGCATGATGATCCGCCCGTACTGCAAGCTTGAGGTCGGCGATAAGGTCTCGGTCGAGCTGAAGCGCGGCGAACAGATTCCAGGCTACATCAACTGGGTGCGGCAGGATTCCGCCGGCATCGCGTTCAATGAGCGGATCGACGTCGTCGAACTTCTTGCTACGTCCATGGAGGGCCCCCGCCCGCGCATGCCGCGCGTCGAGGTGCGGTGCATCGCATCCGTCCGGCAGGGCGCCAACGTCTACGGAATGCGCGCGCACGACGTTTCCCAGGGCGGCGTCAAAGTCGAGTCGGAACGCGAGCTCGAGGTCGGGGGCGACGTGCTCGTAACCTTGCCCGGCCTTCCCTCGAAGAATGCGGTCGTTCGCTGGAGACAAGGCCGCTCGTACGGAATCACGTTCCGCCGGCTGATTGCTCTTGCTGAACTCGTGGAATGGCTGCGCAGTCAGCGCGAGCTGCTCAGAGCGTCGAGCTGACCTTCATTCGCCCGGTCGGGAGACCGATGGGCTCCAGACCCAGCTTTCCGCCAGCCGCTGCTGCTCGGACGTCATGTTGCGCGGCGTGAATCCAGGGCGATACGTGCGGGTCTGAATCCGCGGACGAGGCGCTGGAATGTTGCGAAGGACCTCGGCCGGATCGAGCTTGGCGTCGAATGCAATGCCCGCATAGATCTCGTTTACCCAGACGACCCGGCCGCGAGTGCACAGCTCGTTCCGGCAGAACACCACCTTCGTACCTTCGATCGGCAGAGCGCTGCTCTCGACCAGAGCTCCTTCCGAAGACAGGTTGCGAAGCTTCACCGATTGCTTGGCACCACCATGTTCGAGCGTCGCCGAAAGCAGGACCTGCGATCGGCGTGCCTTTCGATTCTGAGTCGGCGTGCTGTTGTCCATGGCGAACAGATAAACGGCCACGGTAAATCTTTGCTTAAGTGCGTCGGATTTCCGTCAGCCGGAACAACAGCATGAGGTTGTTCGCGGGCATCCGGCGGCTTTCGACGAGGGTAAAGCCCCTTGCATTTGCCACAGCCTCAAAATCCTCGACACGGCGCAACCCCCACTGCGGATCGCGGGACTTCAACTCAGCATCGAATGCGAGGTTCGAAGCGACCGTTTCGATGCCGTCCTTAAGCCAGGGGCCATAGAGAATTAACGCGCCGCCCACTGGCAGGACCCTTGCTGCACCTTCGATCAATCCAATCGATGCGCCCCATGGGCTGATGTGCGCCATGTTGATGTTGAGCACGGCGTCGGCCTGTTCGATCGGCCAGTCCGGATGGCTGGCGTCGACGAAGACCGGCCTGCGGAGGTTCGGGAGACCGGCATTCTCTCGCCATGCATCGATTGAACCGAGCGCCTCGGAATGCGTGTCGCTCGGTTGCCAGGCAATTTCGGGAAAATGCCCGGCGAACCAGATTGCGTGCTCGCCAGTCCCGCTTGCGACCTCCAGAACGACGCCGCTCCTTGGCAGCCATTCGGCAAGGACCTCGGCGATGGGCTCCCGGTTACGAAGCGCGGCCGGAGCGGATCGGCGGGCATCCTCGCCTGCCGGAGCCTCGTAGAAGCGGCGCTCGTTCACCTACTCAGCCGCCTGAGCCGGCTCCGGATTCTTGTAGACCAGGAGCGGCTTGCGAGCTGCAAGCGTCTCGTCGAGCCGGCGGCGCGGTGCGTACACCGGGGCGGCCTTGAGCGCCTGGTCGCCCGATTTCGCCCGCTCCGCGATCGAACGCAGCGCGATAATGAACTGGTCGAGGCTCGCCTTGGACTCCGTTTCGGTCGGCTCGACCAGCATCGCCCCGTGGACGACCAGCGGAAAATACATGGTCATCGGGTGGAAGCCCTCGTCGATCAGCGCTTTGGCGACGTCGATGGTACTGAGCCCGTCGCCGAATCCACGATCCGAGAAAAGCGCTTCGTGCATGCACGGACCACTCTCTCCGAACGGCGCATCGAGGACATCTTCAACCGACCGCAAAATATAATTGGCGTTAAGGACCGCATCCTCGGCAACACGCCGCAGGCCATCCGAACCGTGGCTCAGCATGTAGGAGGCGGCACGGGTGAACATGCCCATCTGGCCATGGAAGGCCACCATCCGGCCGAAGCTCTTCGAGTGATGCTCACCGGCAGTCTCTTCTTCGACTAGGACGAAGCGGTCGCCCAGCTTCTCCACGAACGGAAGAGGAGCAAAGGGAGCCAGCGCCGCGCTGAGCACGACCGGCCCGGCACCCGGACCACCGCCGCC
>DASSFK010000338.1:0-4339 GCA_035694565.1 Sphingomicrobium sp. | reverse complement strand
ATTCGATGTAGAAACTCCGCTGCCCAGTTTCTGCCGCGTCGCTTGATCCCAAGCAACGCCGAGCCCGCTCGATTTGCGCGTCCGTGGCGCCGCGACTACGGGCATACATCTCCGCGACCGGCGCTGAGTACTTCGCGACGTAGAATCTAACCTCCGAGCAAGAAATTCGCCCTGCGGGTCGGTGGTGGCGCGTTGCATAAGCTTCGCAGCATAACGTCATTAGCAACAAGGCCGCGGCGCCGACCACACGAATGATCATCATTATCGCCTCACATCTAAGGAGCTTGCGCGACAGAGCAGGCCTGAATCGTAGCGATGAGGCAAATTAACAATCGCGCGTCGGTGCAATGTGGTGAGGACTGTTGCTCTTATGCTTCATGATCGTCGCACCGACGGCCTAAGACATGGACGCTTCCTTGCTGGTTGCGATCGAATTGCTCGGGTTTTCATGCGAGGGTGGAAAACTCGCCGGACACAGATTTCGGCGCCTTCGAATGATTTTGTGCCAGTACGCAATCCTACAAGTCTAAAGAACTGCGAAAGTATGTCGGCCTGCGTCGGTTCACGGGAAAAGCCGACATCTCCGTTGCTGGCTCCTAAGTCCGCTAAGGGTTAGGAGCCGACATTCGAACCAGCCGTGTCTCTGGTCCGCTCTGCCCCTGAAAGCGGTTATCTCCGTTGTGGGCGCCTAAGTCCGCTTCGGGCCAACAGGCGACGTTCGGAAGCCCACACCGGAGGGGATATAGAGTGCACTGCATCACGGTATGGTGTACGCTAGAGCAGGTGTGAATTTTAGAGGTGAACACATGTCACATGCCTATAAGCCGGATGAAGACGTTCACCACAAGCACCAAGGGCCACGAGGTCGCGTCGCGACCGAGCCACCAATGGTTTACACCATCGTTCAACGTATGCCTATTGAGGCTGACGGACGCCTCAGATACCGCATCAAGAGCAAATCAGAGAATATTGAGCGAGTAGTTACGGAGGATGAGCTTTCGTATGCTCAGTGATCAAACGCGCTTGGTGACTATGGGGTCTGGTCGTGCTGAATGATCGAGAAAATGTCCTGCGCGTGCTTCGCGAAAAGCCGATGAAAGTCTACGAGGTCATGAAGCGCGCCAATGTCGTGAACGAGGAAGCTTGCCAATCCCTCCTGTTGAAAATGCGAGAGGAAGGCTTGGTGAAGTTCGATATCCACAAAGGGCGATGGATCATCGCATGATTCGTAAATGGGTCGGCTGTCGTGCGCTGATCACGGGAGACCCGCGGCACATCCCCATCTGCTGAAAGCGGACATATGGCGCTTTCCGCATTCAGCCGCCGGAGGTCAGAGATGGGTCAGAAGGCGACATCGGCCAGACTGGGTCTGCTTTACCCCCAAGAGCGGACATCGGCGACGGCGGATCCGATGTTTGCTTCGGGCCGTCAGCGGACTACGTCCAAAAGTCTGCTCGAGGTCAGCTGAGAGCTGACGCTCCGTGAGAACGGCACACACCAGAGAATCTGCGACGACTGGTTCGGCAGGCGGCCCTTGTAAGGCGTGATTCACTAGTTCAACACTCTCACCAGGTCATCAGCCTCGCGCAGATCGCGGGAAATTTCCGCGGACGCAAATTTCGCCCGGGTCGATATCAGCAGGTCTCGTGCTTCGGCGCGTCCGGATGCGCTCTCGCCGGCGCTGACCAGGCGCGCGATGCTGATCGCCGTGCGCAATTCCCAACCGACCGCCCCGATCTTCCTGGCAGAGGCAAGCGAGCGTTTGAACAAGCGCATGGCAGCCCGGTCGTCTCGCAATGGTTCGCGGCTCAGCAGCGAGCCGTGGATCCGATAAATCTCGGGAGCGGCCCAACGCTCGCCGGTTTGCTTCACCAGGGACTCAGCCGAAGCTGCGAAGCTTCGGGCCCTTTCTATCTGCCCGATCCGTCCGAATTCCGTGGCGAGCAGAATTCGATAGAGCGGCATCTGAATGCACCGATTCTCGGCGGGCAGTTTATCGAGCAAGCCGCATAATTGTTCGAGGACTTCTGGCGCGGGGCCTCGTGCCGCCAACGCAGCGGTTGCCCACAATGGGCCGATGACCCGGTACATCGGATAGCCATACTCATCCGCGACCTTCAGACCCTGCTTTACGCTGGCAAGGTTAGCCGCAAGATCGCCCTCATACCAGTGATCGGAAACGCCAAGAATGGAGGCAAAAGCAAGCATGAACGGATGCCCGATCTCGCTCGCGAGCTCCCGCGCCGTCACGCAGCACTCTCTGGCCCGGCCTGGCCGGCCCAACAACCATTCGATGTGTCCGGAATAGACGAGCGATACGATCAATGGATCATGCTGATAAATCTGGACCAGCTTGCCGTGCTCACGCGGATTGTAGCGAGCGCTGACTAGAGCCGCGAGCTCACTCGCCTGCTCCAAACGACCGAGAAAGAAATTGGCGATTACGGCAGCGGTGTAGGCCATGAGGGCAGCCTCGTCGTCGCGCCACTCTTCTGCGCGCCGGACGAAATCCCGCGCGTGTTCGAGACCCTTGGTGAGCTGGCAGTCGACTAGCTTGGCTATGGTACTTCCCCACAGCACCGTCGCTTTCTCGCGAATGGTGCCATGGCTCGCGCAAAGCTTCAGCGCACGGCTATAGGGGCCATAGACGTTCGGATCGGACCACCCGGCGTTAGCAGTGTAGGCCATCGCCAAATTGGATTGCAGTGCGATTTCAGCCTCGAAGCGCCGTGGTGACGCCGGCATCTTGGGTATCAGCGAGAGACCTTCGCGCAGATGAGCCACGGCTTCCTTGGTGGCAGAACTGCGGAGCGCGGATTTACCCGCCTGAAGCCAGGCCTCGATCGCTTCCGGAATGTTGCCTGCGCGTGCATAATGATAGCCTAACACCGCCGGCTGGCTACTTTCTCCAATGGCGGATTCCTGGAGCAGCCACGATGCGACGCGCGCATGGAGCTCACGCCTTTCCTCCTTGAGCAACGAGGAGTAGGCGACTTCCTGTATCATCGCGTGCTTGAACGTGAAGACCGTGCCTTGAGACTCCTCGCTACGATACACAATCCCGGCTCTCTCGAGCGCCCGCAACTCGGGTTTCAGCGTTTGGCCTTTACCTGGAAACACACTGAAAATGCTTTCGTAGTTGAAGCGTCTTCCGAAAACAGAGGCGATCTGGGCGACGCGCTTGGCAGGACCGAGACGATCAAGGCGCTCCATCAGTGAATCTTGAATACTTGACGGCACCAGAGGTGGCAACTTCCCGCTCGGCACAGGACTCTCAGCAGCCTGCGGGACCGCGCCGGAGTCGACGACGGCCCGTGTAAACTCCTCGACAAAGAGTGGCACGCCGTCGGTTCTATCCACGATCTGGCTGGTAATCCGGCGCGGTACCAAATCACTGCCCGCGACGGCTGCGACCATCTGCTCGACTTCATGCACGGCCAGTTTTTGCAGAGCAATCCGTCGAATTGCCGGGCCTGACAACCAGTCGGCCCTGTAATCTTCGCGATGCGTGATCAGGACCATAATCCGCTCGCTAGGACAGTGAGCTATCACGCGCACAAGCAGTTCGATGGTGGTCGGGTCCATCCACTGGATGTCCTCGACGATTACGAGGACCGGCCGCCTGCGCGAGGCGGCGACAAGCGCATCGACTAACACCTGAAAGCCGCGCTCGCGCTCTGAAGGAGATCCGAAATCCGCGGGCTCGTATCCCGAGCATGCGGGTATCGACAGCACCGCTCCGTAGTAACGAAGCGCCTGCTCGACGTCGGTGACGGCTCTTGCCAAAAGCGAACGCAATTTTGCTAATGCGAGGTCCGCGTCGTCGGTCTCCTGGATGCCGGTCGCGCGCGTGAGCCGCTCGATTTCCGGGGCAAGCGGCGTGTTGACGTGGAACGGCGAACATTGCAGCGACAGAACATCACGTGGAGACGCATCGAGGGAACTGCGGAACTGCCGGATCAAACGTGACTTGCCGATGCCGGGTTCACCGGAAATAACGCCGACCTGCCCCGAGCCGGCGAGACTCTGCTGCCACATCTCGGCAAGCAACGCACTTTCGCTGGTTCGGGCTATCATCGGGGCAAGAGGCGACCTCCGCGCGCGCTCGAACCTGCTTTCGCTGGACGCGAGCGCCTCTGCACGCCAGGCATCGACCGGCTCCTCCAGGCCCTTGAGAGATCGCCGGCCAAGCGGCGCATAGCTGAACGTTCCGCGGGTCAGCTCGTGAGTGCTCGAGCCGACCACGACACCGTTCTCACTGGCGAGCCCTTGCAGGCGGGCAGCGACATGTGCCGAGCTGCCGAACACTTCCCGTCGATCGGGGGGCTCGCCGGGCACA
>DASSFK010000337.1:0-4294 GCA_035694565.1 Sphingomicrobium sp. | reverse complement strand
CGAAGGCCCTGCATGTGCGCCTCGTCGGCGATCGCTCGAAGCTCGTCCTCGGTCAGCTGCTGCTGCCCGGGAGTGTCGCCGCGCGAGAAGACTCCGCCCGTCGCGCAAACCTTGATCACCTCGGCACCGAACTTGCGCTGGCGGCGGACCTGGTACTTCAGCTCCTCCGGGCTGTCGCCGATGCCTTCTTCCTTCTTGTCCTTCTGAAGCTCGGGCGGGAGATAGGTGTCGTCGCAATGTCCGCCGGTGGCGCCGAGCGCATGGCCGGCCGGAACGATCCGCGGACCGACCACATAGCCCGCCTCGATCGCCTGCTTCAGCCCGACGTCGGTCCAGTCCCCGGAGCCGACGACGCGCATGGTCGTGAAGCCGCCGTCGAGCATGTCCCTGGCCGTCCGGGTCGCGACGATCGGCCAGAAGCTGCCGGTATATTCGAGGAAGCGGTAGCCGCCGATGTTCGCCGGCCCCAAATGCGTGTGCATGTCGATGAGACCGGGAAGCAGCGTCCGGTTGCCAAGGTCGATGTGCTTGACGTCCGATCCCCAGCGTACCGTCCGCGCATCGGCGATCGAGGTGATGTGCCCCGTCCCGTCGACAAAGATCGCCGGGTTCTGGACATAACGGCCAGTCTCGACGTCGAGGTAGCGGTCGGCGGTGATCACCGTCGCCGCGCTCGCGGGCACGGCAAGTGAGATTGCCGCGGCGGCAAGCAACAGTCGCTTCATTGGATTATTCCCCCTTATGGATGATAGTCTTCAGTCGTTCGTGGCGCGTCCGGCCGCTGTTCGTCCAGGCTCTGGCGATAGCGCACGCAGCCGCTCAGGAATTGCGGCCATTCGGGAACGGCGATCTGCGGCTCGAGCTTCTCGGGCAACAGACTCCACAATTTCGGATGATGCCAGCACAGGTCCATGCCCGTGCCGTCACGATGCTCTCGAATTCCGGCGCGCAATTTCCGGACCTCGTCGGCAAGCTCCCCGGCGCTCATCCCGTCAAGGTCGGAATCGAGACCCATCAGATGTGGATGACCCGGCCGAATGCCGCGAGCACGCTTTCGTGCATCATCTCGCTCAAAGTCGGGTGCGGGAAGACGGTCTGGATGAAGTCGTCCTCGACCAGCTCGGCGGTCTTGCCGATGGTATAGCCCTGGATCAGCTCGGTGACTTCGGCGCCGATCATGTGCGCTCCCAAGAGCTCGCCGGTCCTGGCGTCGAACACCGTCTTTACGAAACCCTCGACCTCGCCGAGCGCGATGGCCTTGCCGTTGCCGATGAACGGGAACTTGCCGACCTTGACCTCGTGGCCGGCGTCCTTCGCCTGGGCTTCGGTGAGCCCCACCGAAGCCACCTGCGGACGGCAGTAGGTGCAGCCTGGAATGTTTTTCGGGTCGGCCGCGTGGGGGTGCGCGTCCTTGTTGCCGAGCTCCTTCGCGATCGCCTCCGCCGCGGTCACGCCTTCATGGCTCGCCTTGTGCGCGAGCCAGGGCGGAGCGGTCACGTCGCCGATCGCCCACAGGCCCGGAACATTGGTCCGGCACATCGGGTCGGTGTCGATGTGACCCTTGGTGGTCTTCACCCCGAGCGCCTCGAGCCCGATGTTCTCGGTGTTCGGAACGATTCCGACGGCGACGATGGCATGGCTGAAGCGATGCTCGGCTGATTTGCCGTCCTTGCCCTTGATGATTGCGACGACCCCTTTCGCATCGGATTTCAGGCTCTCGACACCGGCGGACGTCATGACCTGCAGGCCCTGCTTCGTCAGCTGCTTTTCGAGGAAGGCGCTGACTTCCGAATCTTCGACAGGCACCAGGCGATCGAGCATTTCGACGACCGTCACCTCGGCGCCGAGGTCGGCGTAGAAGCTCGCGAACTCGATCCCGATCGCGCCCGAGCCGATGACCAGCAGCTCGGTCGGCATTTCGGTGGGCGTCATCGCGTGGCGATAGGTCCAGATGCGCTTTCCGTCGGCCTTGGCGAACGGCAGGTCGCGGGCGCGAGCGCCGGTGGCGACGATGATGTGCTTTGCGCCGAGCTCCGCGGTCTTGCCGTCGGCGAGCGTGACCGAAAGCTTGCCCTTCGCAACGATCCTGCCCTCGCCCATGTGAACGGCGATCTTGTTCTTCTTCATCAGGTGCGTGACGCCCTGGTTGAGCTGCTTGGCCACCGCCCGGCTGCGGGCAACGACCTTCTCGATCTTGAATCCGGCCTTGATCGCTTCGAGCCCATAGGCGTCGGCGTGCCGGATCTGGTGGAAGATCTCGGCCGTTCGAAGCAGCGCCTTGGTCGGGATGCAGCCCCAGTTGAGGCAGATGCCGCCAAGGTTCTCGCGTTCGACGATCGCGGTCTTCAGGCCGAGCTGAGCGGCGCGGATCGCGGCCACATAGCCGCCCGGGCCGGAGCCGAGCACGATTACGTCGTAGGATTCAGCCATTGCTTCCCTCTCGTCCCGCGATCTCGCGCGGCCTGTCATCCTCGTCGAGCGCGACGAACTTGAAGCGCCCCCACGCAACGCGCGTCTCGGCATCACCGTGCCGCTCGCGCGAAATTGCTTCCGCCTGATAGGTGAGCGACGTCCGCCCGCTTTCAAGGAGCTCGACGTAGACGGAAACTTCGTCGCCAAGGCCGGGGGCGCCCTTGAAGCGAAGCTCGTCGGCCGCGACCAGCACAGCCTTCCCCTGGACAATTCGCGATGCCTCGCTCCCCGCGCCGAGCGCCATCTGACTGATCAGCCAGCCGCCGAACACGCCGCCGTACGGGTTGAGGTGCGTCGGCATCGCGGTCGCGCGGATGACGGGGACGCGATCAGCCAAGCTTCGCCCCTCAGCGAGTGTGCCAGTTGAAGAAGATCCGGAAAGCCAGCGCGGAGCCGAGGAAGAGCGGGACCGAGAACAGGAAGCCGGGCGATCCATTGACCGGACGGATGGTGCCCCATTTCACCCAGCTGTGCATCCAGACGCCCTCCTGGCCGCCCAATGAAAGCGGGAGCACGAAGGCGAGGATCCCGCCGAGGATGAGCGCGGTCATCCACTTCATGTCAGGCCAACATGCCCAGGGGGTTTTCAACCAGTCGCTTGAATGCCTGCATCAGCTTCGCTCCGTCGGCGCCGTCGATGGCGCGGTGATCGAAACTTCCGGTCGCGCTCATGACCGAGGCGATCTGAAGGCTGTCGTTGATGACGTAGGGCCGCTTCTCGCCGGCGCCAATGGCCATGATCATGCCCTGCGGCGGGTTGATGACCGCTTCGAACTGCTTGATCCCGTACATGCCCATGTTCGACAGGCTGGCGGTGCCGCCCTGATATTCGGGCGGCTGGAGCTTCCCTTCCTTCGCGCGGGCGGCGAGGTCCTTCATCTCGGTCGAGATGGCGGAGACGCTCTTGGTGTCGGCGCCAACGATGATCGGAGTGATGAGGCCGGCCGGGATCGACACCGCGACCGAGATGTCGGCGCGCTGATACTTGAACAGCTGGTCGCCGGCGAAGCTGACGTTGCACTCCGGAACTTCGATCAGCGCCTGGGCGAGCGCCTTGATCAGGAGATCGTTGACCGACAGCTTCACCCCGCGGCTCTCGAGCCCGGCGTTGAGCTCGCCGCGAAGCTTCAGAAGCGCGTCGAGCTGGATGTCGAGGGTGAGGTAGATGTGCGGGACCTGCTGCTTCGACTCGGTCAGGCGGCGAGCGATCGTCTTGCGGATGTTCGAAAGCTTGATCGCCTCGTGCGGGATTGCCTGCTCCATCGGACCCGGAAGCACCAGGTGACCGCCGATCGCCGGGGCACTTGCCGGAGCGGGCGCTCCGGCCGGAGCCGTAGGCGCCTTGCCGACCGCGGCATCGACGTCCGAGCGAACGATTCGCCCCCCGGGCCCCGAGCCCTGGAGCGCGTTCAGGTCGACATTCTGCGCCTGGGCGAGGCGGCGTGCCAGCGGCGACGCCTTCACTCGATCGCCCGCGGCTAGCGGTGCCGCTGCCGGCTTCGGTGCTGCGGCGGGCGTCTCGACCGGCGCGCTCTTCGGGGTCGCGTCCGCTTTGGGGGCGGGAGCCACGGCCTTGGGAGCTTCCACCGGAGCCGTGTCCTGCCTGGGAGCCGCCGCGGAAACGTCTTCGCCCTCGCCCGCCAGAATGGCGATCGGAGCACCGACCTTCACTCCGTCCGTTCCTTCCGGAACCAGGATCTTGGCGATCTTGCCTTCATCGACCGCTTCGAATTCCATGGTCGCCTTGTCGGTCTCGATCTCGGCGAGGATGTCGCCCGACTTGACCTCGTCGCCTTCCTTGACGAGCCACTTGGCGAGCGTT
>DASSFK010000336.1:0-4819 GCA_035694565.1 Sphingomicrobium sp. | reverse complement strand
CGCCTCGATGCCCGAAGCGTCGGCGTCGCCCTGGAACCACTCGTCCTTGCCCAGATTGAGCACGCCCAGCATCCGCGCGGCCCTGACAGCCGAACGCATCATATCCTCGCGCCCGCCCTCGAAGAATTCATAATCCTCGCCAAGCGATCCCTGAGATGAGTCGATGAACTCGTTGAGGACAGAAATCGCCTTGGGCGTGTTGAGGTCGTCGCTGAGCGCTTCCACGAACGGCGCAATGTCGCGCTCGTTCGGTTCGATGTCGCCGAGCACCCGATACCAGCGGTCGAGAACGGCCTTGGTCTGGGCGATCAGATCGTCGGTCCAGGCCAGCGGCTGGCGATAATGTGCCGACAGGAGGGCAAGGCGAAGAGTTTCACCCTTGTGCCCCTTTTCCAGCAGCTCGGCGGGCGTGACGATGTTGCCGAGCGACTTGGACATCTTCTCCGACCCCATGTCGACGAAGCCGTTGTGCACCCAGTAGCGGGCGAGCGGCAGGCCGCCGTGCGCGCAGCGGCTCTGAGCGATCTCGTTCTCATGGTGCGGGAAGATGAGGTCGAGCCCGCCGCCGTGGATGTCGATGGTATCGCCGAGGTGACGCTCGATCATCGCCGAGCATTCGACGTGCCAGCCCGGCCGGCCCCTGCCCCACGGCGAATCCCAGCCGATGACGCTTTCGCCGCTCGGCTTCCACAGCACGAAGTCGGCGGGATCGCGCTTGTAGGGCGCGACCTCGACCCGGGCTCCGGCGACCATCGCTTCCCGGTCGCGTTTGCTGAGAACGCCATAATCGGGATCGCTGGGCACGGAGAAGAGCATGTGACCCTCGGCCTCGTAAGCATTGCCGTGCTCAATCAGCCGCTCGATCATCGCGACCATCGCCGGGATTTCCCTGGTCGCGTGCGGAGCGATGTCGGGTGGGTTCACTCCGAGCGCGCCCATGTCCTCGAGATAATATTGCTCGTATCGGGCCGCGATCACGGAAGGATCGACTCCCTCCTTTTCCGCCGAGGCGATGATCTTGTCGTCGACGTCGGTGACGTTGCGAGCATAGACGAGGCTCTTCGGTCCGAATTCGTGGCGGATGAGGCGAGCCAGAGTGTCGAACACGACCGCCGGCCGAGCATTGCCGATATGGGCCCGGCCGTAGACCGTGGGTCCGCAGACGTACATGGTGATCCGCTGCGGGTTGAACGGCACGAACGGCCGTTTCTCGCGGGTCAGCGTGTCATGCAGGCGGATCACTCTTCATCGTCCTTTTCAAGTTGGCGCGAGCCTTTTCGGCGAGCCTCGACCCAGTCGACCACCGCTCGCCCGCTCGCGTTCAGAAGCGGATAGGTCCGCGAATTCCGCATCCACTCCGGCCTCGGCTCGTCCGGTCCATAGGTAAGGTCGGTGGCGAGGTTCGCCAGTAGGAAGAACAGGGTCACCGCGAGCAGGCCCTTCAGCATCCCGAACCCGCCGCCGAGTACCCGATCGAACGGTCCGAGCACCGAGGTGCGCGTCTTCTTGCCGATCGAGCGGGCGAGGAGCTTCATGAACAGGAAGCTCGGGAGGAACAGGACGACGAAGGCGACCACGGCGGCGCCGGTCGCCGATCCCACGCTGTCGGTGAGCGAGACCGAGATCGGCGTGTGGAACAGCCGGAGCATGATGATCGCGACAACCCACGCGAGCAGCGACAGCATTTCGTGCACAAGCCCGCGGACGAAGCCGATAATGGCTCCTCCTCCCAGAAGGACGATGACGAAGATGTCGAGCGCGCTCATCGGGAAGCGGCGCTAGCGAAGTCTTCGGGTCAATGCGAGCCGTGTCCGCTGTCGATCTGCCGTGCGCGGACGATCGCCAGCGACACGTTGTCCGGAGCACCGCGTTCCAACGCGATTTCGAGAAGCCGGGAAGCGCTCCGGTCAAGGTCCTTGCCGTCGATCTCGGCAAGCAGCTCCTCGTCGCCGAGCAGCCGGGTCAGGCCGTCGCTTGCGAGAAGGAAGGTGTCGCCGGGACGGATTTCGCCGCTCAGCGTCTCGACATCGAACAGGTCCGACACGCCGACGGCGCGGGTGATGATATTCGCATCGGGATGGGTCTTGGCTCCCTCCAAGCTTAGCATCCCGGCGTCGACCAGGTCCTGCACCACGCTGTGATCGCGGGTGAGCCGTTCGATCCTTCGCTCGCGGATGCGGTAGGCGCGGCTGTCGCCCGCCCAGAAGCAGATGAACTCGGTCCCGTCGAGGATAAGACCGACGACCGTACTTCCGATCGTCCGTCCCTCGAACTTCGACATCGACAATTCGGCGAGCCGCGCATTGGCGAGGTCCAGCGCCATCAGCACCTGGCGAAGATTGGCCTGGCCGCTCGAAGCGCATTCCCGAAGCGCCTCGACGACGGTCAAGCTTGCAAGGTCGCCCGCCTCGTGGCCGCCCATGCCGTCGGCGACAGCGCACAGGCCTGCTTCCGGGCATTCGAGCACGGCGTCCTCGTTCAGGATTCTGTGACAGCCGACGTGGGTTCGGGAGGCGTGCTCGAACTCGGCTGACGGCATCGTTCCCCCTCATCGACACCAGCGCCGCTGGTCGACCCAAGGCCGCGACCGCGAGTGACCATCTGGGTCTGGTCAGCTTCGAACACGTTCTCACCCCAAAAAGGATGGGCCGTACGCAACTTGGCCGGTGAACTGCTGACATGATGACGATGACCACCATTTTTCGCAAGGCGACGGCTTGAAGCGGCCGCGCGGTTGCGCTGTGGTACGGGTGAGATGCTGAGCACCGACAAGGCGTGGGAAAGATTTGGACGCAAGGATCCCTATTTCGGGGTGCTCGCCGACGAGCGGTTCACTGCCGACAACATCGCCGAGCACCGCGACGATTTCTTCAATTCCGGACGCGCGCTCGTTCGACACCTCATTCAGCGTTACGAGAAGCATTTCGGGGCCCTTCCCCGCGGGCGTGCGCTCGATCACGGGTGCGGGGTCGGCCGTGTCACCCTTCCGCTGGCCGAGCATTTTGCGAGCGTCGTCGGGCTGGACGTCTCGCCCTCGATGCTTGCCGAGGCCGAGGCCAATGCCGTGAGGCTCGGCGCCCGGAACGTCGAATTCGCGCTCGCCAAGGACGGACTTTCGAACGCCTCCGGCACGTTCGACTTCGTCAACAGCGTCATCACCCTGCAGCACATCCCGGTTCGCCGCGGCCTTCCGGTCATCTCGCGCCTGATCGGGACGGTTCGCCCCGGCGGCGGATTCCACATCCATTTTTCGGTGCGCACGGATGCCCTTCCGTCGCGCGCCCTGTGGTGGGCGAGCCATCACATCCCCGGGGTCAAGATTTGGCAGAACGTCTTCGCCGGCCGGCAATGGAACGCGCCTGCGATGCAGATGAACAATTATCCCTTGAATCGGATTGTCGTTCAGCTCGCGGCTCTCGGGGTCAGCGAGTTCCTCGTTTCCACCGAGCATCACGCCAAGTTCCTCACCTGCAGCGTGATCGGGAAGAGGCCGGAGCGTTGCTAGGCGCGCCTAACTTTCGACAAGCTTCCCATGGGCCGCCGTTTGCCTAAACCCGCAACCGGCGCTCGCCCGGCGACGCCGAAGGAAGATCGTTCAGAAGACGGACGGCCCGAGCGGAAAAGCGCCCGAGCCGTCCTTGGAAAAAGGCCGGCATGACCATCGTTCGCGTGATCGTTGCATGGATATTGTTCGGCGCAATCGCCGCAACCCTCGTTTTCGGGCCGGCTTTGCTCCGGGTCGTCGCGCTTGGACCGATCAGCCTTGTGAGCGTGCTTTCGGCTTGAGGTTTGCGCTGGGGGTTCCGTTGCCCGAGCCGCCGCCGACCTAACTTGACTACTGTATTATTACAGTAATACTCTATCCCGATGCGGGCAACGTTTCCGTGCTCAACGGCCTCCCTTTGATCGGGGCGCTTGCGGCGCTCTCGATGACCGTCGCTTCCCCCGGCGCGGCGCCTCTCAGCATCCGATCCGGCCCGGATCATCCGTTCATGGTGCCGACCTCATCTGGGGTCGAGGTCAACGGCGACCTGATCGTCCGAAATGACGGCGATGTCGCGATGGAGCTGATCAAGCTCCGGATGGATATTCTTTCCCCGTCCGGCGCGCTCATTGGGCGCAAGGAGCTCAACCGGAACGGCATCTCGCCAAGCATCCTCACCGTCCCCGATCGGAAGGTGGACAAAGCCTCGTCCCTGCTGATCTACAATCCTTTCCATTCGTTCGATCGATCCCTTCCGGTCGCGCGAATGCATTATGAGCTGACGTTCAAGGCTGTTGATGGTGACCAGCAACAAAGCGCGTCGGTCGACGTCGAGCCAATCAAGCCCCCGCCTTCCAATTTCATTCTCCCGGTGAAGGGACGTTACTTCGTCTCGGATGGATATGACTTCTATTCGCACCACCGTCGGTGGAACTTCCTGCATCCGCTCCTCACCAGACTTGGGTACACCGGCAACGCGGGGCGCTACGCTTATGATTTCGTCGCGGTCGACGGAGCCGGCAACCGCTCGCATGGCGATGAGGCCGTCAATCAGAACTGGCTGTGTTTTGGCCAGCCGGTTCGGGCGACCGCGAACGGGATAGTCGTCGCCGTCCACGGCGACGCGAAGGACGACCATGCCTATCAATGGGGCGGGCCGAACCCGGATCCCAACGGTGTCTTCGGCAATTACGTGGTGTTGCGGCACGCCGACGGCACGTTCAGCATCTTCGGCCATTTGATGCGCAACAGTCCGACGGTTCGCGTCGGAGAAAGCGTGAAGGCGGGTCAGTGGATCGCGCGAATTGGCGCCTCCGGAGACGCGCCATTCCCGCA
>DASSFK010000335.1:0-5076 GCA_035694565.1 Sphingomicrobium sp. | reverse complement strand
CGGTACCCATTGAGCGAGGTGAAGCTGCGTCGAGCCGGCTGAAGCTTGCCGGCTTTGGCTGCACTGCTGCTCGCAGCGCCGTCTGGAGGGTCCATGGTACAGGTCGCCAGTTTCACCCGGTACGACATGCGAACTGACCGGCTGCTCCAACCCAAATTCAAGAAGCTCGTTCAATCATTGCGACCGGAAGACGGCTACGTAATGATCCAAGGAACCGAAGAGGACGTCCCGTTTGAGTCCCTGGACGAGGAGGGACGATACCATCCGTACATGGGACCTTCCTCCACGCGCTTCGAATAGGTCAGGTGGGACTCGCCCCCGTTCGCACCCTTGCGACGGGGGAGGCGAGTCCCGGGCATGGAATAGGCCGCCCCAGAAGGAGCGGCCCACTCAAATCACCTAGCGGTTGAACTACTTGGTTGCGATTGCGGCGTCTTCGATCAGCTTGGCGACGTCGCCAGGCTTCGAAACGTAGACAGCATGGCTGCCGCCGATCTCGACTATTTTCGCTCCGGCACGCTTGGCCATCATGCGCTGGGCAGGCGGCGGGATCATGTGGTCGTCCGAAGCAACGAGGTAATAGCTCGGCTTCGACTTCCAAGCTGGGACGGTCACCTTTCCTGCGAGCGCATCCACACCCCAGGGAACCTGCGAGTCCGCCATGAACTTGGCCGTCGCTGGGTCGACATCGGCGGCGAACGAGGCGGCGAACTTGGTGCTGTCGAGCTTCAGGAATCCGTCCTGGGGTGGAAGGATCGGTGGTACGGGCGCTCCGGCGGGCGGATTGGCGATGAGGGTCTGGACCGACTCACCGGCATCCGGCGCGAAGGCCGCGATGTAGGCGAGCGTCTTCACCTTCGGGTCGCTGCCGGCCTCGGTGATCACGACGCCGCCATAGGAGTGGCCGACGAGGACGACGGGATGTTTCGCGGCCGCGATCGCACGCTTGGTCACCGCCACGTCGTTTTCGAGCGAGAGGGTCGGGTTCTGGACGACGATCACCTCATAGCCGTCCGTCGTCAGCTGATTATAGACGCCCTGCCAACCCGAGCCGTCGACGAACCCGCCGTGGACGAGAACGATGCTGACCGGCTTTTCGGAAGTGGCGGCCGAAAGGGAGGAACTGGCAGCGAGGGCTGCGGACGCAAGGGCGATTGACTTGAGCATGTCTTGGTTCCTCTTCATAGTTTGCGATAATCATTATCGCGATAATATGTATATGCGACTCGCCGGAAATATTGTCAAATACTTTTTATCGTGATAAACATTATGGCAGTTGGTTTCGAAGGAATTGCCGTGAAATATGAGTTCCCACTTCCGCTGGATCGGCAGCTGGGCTTCGGCCTCTACAGCGCATTCATGGCGGTCAGCCGCACTTACAAACCGTGGCTCGATCAACTCGGCCTGACCTACCCGCAATATCTGGTCATGTGCGTCCTGTGGGAAGACGATGATCAGACGATTGGAGGGATCGCCAGCCGCCTCGACCTTGAGCCGAGCACCATTACCCCATTGGTGAAGCGTCTTGAACAGGCGGGTCATCTAAGCCGAAAACGCAACCCGTCGGACGAGCGGCAAGTGAACGTGACTCTCACCGCGCAGGGAAAGGCAGTTCGCGCGAAGACGAGAACGCTCGCTGACGCACTCTACAACAAGTCCGGAATGACGCCTGCCGAAGTCGCTGACCTCAACACGCGGGTCAAGGCCTTGCGCGAGGCCTTCCGAACGTAGCGCAATCGCTCACCTCCACTCACGGCATGTCCGCTTTCCACCCATTGCGGCCAGGAGAGTTCGATGCGAGCTTCCCACCCTGTTGAAATCGGGGCGGGTATGAAAACGGGGAATTCAAGTCTGGGGAAGACCTTCGCGATCGGACTGATCGCGACGTTGCTGCTGGCTTCGCACGCTCACGCAGAGCAGCCCGCGCCAAGACCGGGAGCTATCGCGCCGACGGTTGATCATCACTTCCATCTCGGCAGTCCCGCGCTGAGCGCCTATGTCGAGCAGATCAACAAGCTGGATCCCAGCATTTTTGAGCATTTGTCTCCTGAAGTCTTCAGTAAGCCGACACCAACCACCGCTCTGCAAATGCTCGATCAGGCCGGCGTGGAGCGTGCCGTCCTGATCTCTTCCGGGCATTTGTTCCTGACCGGAGGCAAACTCGCGGACCGGGCGACGGAAGCTCGCGAATTGCGCGATGAGAACCGCTTTGTCGTCGACACGGCCTTGGCTTCGCATGGACGGTTCATTGCCTTTATCGACATCAACCCTCTCAACCCGGATGCGGGGGACGAGCTCGCCTATTGGAAAGGCAAGCCCGGAGTGAGCGGCATCAAGGTGCATCTGGGGGCGGCCGGATTTCACGCGAGCTCGCCCGAACAGGTTGCCACATTGGCGAAATTCTTTGCCGAAGTCCGCAAAGCCGACTTGCCGCTGGCGGTTCACCTTCGAGGCGGAGGCCCTTTCCCAAAAGTTGAGGTCGAGACGTTCATAGCAAAGGTTCTGTCTCAGGCGGGGAACCTGCCCGTGCAGATCGCGCACGGCGGCGGTTATGCAGGTGCAGATCCGGCAACGATCGACTCCCTGTCAGCCTTCGGCGACGCAATAGCGCGCAAGGCACCGGGGACCGCAAACCTGGTCTTCGACATCTCCGGGGTCGTTCTGCCGGACGAAACCGCAAAGGCACTGGGAAGCAGTGACGCGCAACTCAAGCTCTTCGTCGATCTGATGCGAAAGATCGGCCTTGATCGGTTCGTCGTTGGCAGCGACTGGCCGGCCCTCGGCCCGATTGCTCCCTATTACGCGTTGATGCGTCAGAAGCTCCCCCTGACCGACGCGGAATGGGCGCAGCTCCGCGCCAATCAGGCGCCCTTCCTTAACAGGGCCCGCTAGCGACCCCTTCTGTCGGCTTTCGACCGGCTGCATAAGCGCTTTTGCGCGCGGCATCGCTACTGATCTTGCCGCTCAATTTGTCGACTGCTCGGTAGATCTCAGCGATCGTGGCCTGCAGCTCTTCGATCAGCGCATCGGCTTCGTTCGAATGGGTCTGGCGCAGGGCATCGGTACGATGTTCCAGCTGCTCCAAGATGTGCGCCGAAGCATCGCGAAGCTCGAGCATCGAGACCTGTTGTTCGCCTTTGTCGCTCGCATTGTCCGACATGACGCCTCAAGAATGCCAGCAGGCAATTTCGCAGGACCGAGCAAAGTTTACTTTACACGCAACTGCTGTTTTAGCCAAGGACCGGTCCTGGGAGCGCGGACATCAGGATTCGGCGGCGGGGAAGAGCCACCGGGCGGTTAGCGCAGCGAGCGCCGCACCGGTCAGCTGAGCGACGATGAATAACGGTACGTCCCGTGGGGCAATCCCGGCGAACGTGTCCGATAGGCTCCGCGCCACTGTAATAGCCGGGTTCGCGAAGCTCGTGGACGAGGTGAACCAATATGCGGCCGTGATGTAGAGCGCGACGGTCGCTGGCACCCATTCGCGCCGATGGCGGACCGTCCCGAGGACCGTCAAAATTAGACCGAAGGTAGCGATGGCCTCGCCGGTCCATTGGCCGAGGCCTGTGCGGGCCTTTACCGACAATTGCAGGGTCGGGAGATCGAACATCAGATGCGCGGCCCAAGCACCGAGGATGCCGAAAGCAATCTGAGAGGCGATATAGGCGACGGCATCCGCCCACCGCAGGTCGCCACGCGATGCCGCGACTAGACTCACCGCAGGGTTCATGTGCGCTCCGGAAATCGGACCAAGGAAGGTGATCAGAACGAACAGGATCGCGCCAGTGGCGAGTGTGTTGCAGAGCAACGCAATCGCATCGTTTCCACCGGCCAGCTTCGCGGCCATGATTCCGGAACCAATTACGCACGCGAACAGGAAGAACGAGCCAAGCCCCTCTGCTGCGATGCGCCGCGCGAGCGGAGGCTGGTCAGGCGGCACTTTGATCGCGGGTCCGTCCAATCTCACGGAGCTTGGTCTGCAAGCTGAGTTCGTCGATGCTTTCGAGTGGAAGCGCGAGGAAAAGGCTTATCCGGCGCTGGAGGAAAACGAACGCGTCTCGGAAGGCTCGCTTCCGGCGTTCGACATCGCCTTCAACGGCAGCCGGATCTTCGATTCCCCAGTGCGCCGTCATCGGCTGACCGGGCCAAGCGGGACAAACTTCGCCCGCGGCATTATCGCAGACCGTGAAGACGAAATTCAGCTCGGGCGCTCCTTCGGCCGCGAACTCTTCCCAGCCCTTGGAGCGATAGCCTTCCGTTCGAAATCCCATTTCATCGAGGGTTTGGAGTGCCATGGGATGCACTTGGCCTTTGGGATGGCTACCCGCCGAATAGGCCTTGAACTTGCCGCGGCCCTCGCGGTTCAGGATCGCTTCGGCCAAGATCGAGCGCGCCGAATTGCCCGTGCAGAGAAAAAGGACATTGTATTGTTGGGTCATGCTGCCTCGCTGTCAGCGTTGGCGACGCTCGAACAATCGGCGCCTCCGCAACAATTTTCCGTCAGGAACGCGATCAAGGCATTCATCGCAGGGTAGTTGGCGCGATAGATCAGGGATCGGTGGTTCCGCTCCTGCACGATCAGGCCAGTCCTGCGCAATTGTGCCAGATGGAACGAGAGGGAACTGTTGGGAACGCCGAGTGCCTCGGCAATCGTCCCTGCCGCCATTCCCTCGTCGCCAGCCTGCACAAGCATTCGGAACAGGGTGAGCCGGTGTTCCTGCGCGAGGGCGCCCAGAGCATCGACAGCGGATTGCGCCAGAAGCGGCTTTCTCGTTTCCACCTTTATCGAAATGACAGCGGCCGTGGTGTTGGTCAACGACAGTTCGATGACAGTCGAAATGTCTGGTCTCTACCTAATTCCGGACATGAGCGTAGTTTCAGCTATCCTTCGAAAACCGACGTTGGACCCGCCGCGAGGAGCGCGACGTTTATCGCCGCTCCTCCACTTTTGTGCAGCGCACAATAACTTGTGCAGCGCAGCAAAACCCCTATCTCATGGCTTCAGCCGATCTGTTTTGACGTCGGCAGTCAGGAGATGAGTGATCCGCGGCCTTCACGACACAATCACCCGCTTGG
>DASSFK010000334.1:0-4674 GCA_035694565.1 Sphingomicrobium sp. | reverse complement strand
CTCAGCAGCTTGGGCTCGATCAGCGTTTCCAGGGCGATATCGTCGTTGCCGGGTTGTAACAAGCTGAGCGAATTGGGCCTGGCGTTGAGTATGAACAGGCGTCTCGTGCTGGGAGTGCCCTCGGGGACCGATCTCGCCCTGCTCGAAGGGCGCCACAAAGATCCCCTCGGCTCGCCCGCGCAAGAGCTGAGCTAGGTTGGTCTTGCGTAGGTGCAGCGGCAGCCGGCTCAGATCGTCGCCGTCGTAGGCCAGGCAGTCGAAGGCGTATAACTGCACCTCGTGGTCGTGCTTGCGGGAATGCAGGGCGTTGAAGTCGGAGATGCCATCAACCCCGAGCACCACAGCCTCGCCGTCGATGACGAACTGGGTCTTGCGGATCTTCCGGGCAGTCTCCGCAATCCACGGAAAGCGCCTGCTCCAGTCATGCCCGCCCCTGCGGAACAGCCGCACGCGGTCGCCATGGCACTCCACGCGCAGCCGGTAGATCCTATGCAGGCGCAGCGGGCGGAAAGGTGTACCAGCTAGCTCTCCGTCCATCAGTGCACATAGGAGATAACCGATGGAAGCCCGCACAGTGAACAACCTGCTGCCCGCCGCACCTCATCATGACGCCGTAGGGTGTCTTGTTGCAATTGAATTAAGCAAGAAAAGTTGGATTGTTGCCGTCAACACGCCCTTGGCGGACAAAATCAGTCGCCACACATTGAAGCCCGGCGATGGGAAGGAGCTTTTGGACCTGTGCGAGCGGATCAGAACGCGAGTTACCAGAGAAACGAAGCGGCGTGTGGAGATCGTTTCTTGCTACGAAGCGGGCTATGACGGCTTCTGGCTTCATCGCCTGCTCGAAGCACACGGCATCCGCAACTACGTGATCGACCCGGCAAGTCTGCAGGTCGATCGTCGGGCGCGTCGCGCCAAGACGGACCACGTCGATGTCGAGCGATTGCTGCGATCCCTGATGGCGTATCTGCGGGGTGAGCCGAAAGTGTGGAGCGTTGTGTGCGTGCCAAGTGTCGCCGAAGAGGACGGCCGTCGGCTCAATCGTGAGCGTGGTCGGTTGATCAACGAACGTATCCAACACGTCAACCGGATCAAGGGACTGCTCGCGATCCATGGCATCTATGACTACCAGCCTCTGCGCCGCGATCGGATGCTGCGGCTGGAACGGTTGCGCACCGCCGCTGATGGTCAGACGTTGCCGCCACGGCTCAAGGCGGAAATTCTGCGCGAACTGCAGCGATTGGAGCTTATTTTGGGAATGATCAAGACGATCGAGGCGGAGCGCGACGCCATTGCATCGCCCAAGACTGAGGTGGAGCATACGAACGCAAAGAAGATCCAGGATCTGGCCAAAATCAAGAGTATCGGGCCCGAATTTGCGACCACACTTATCGGCGAGGTGTTGTACCGCTCCTTTGACAATCGCAAACAACTGGCGAGCTATGTCGGTCTGACACCGGCGCATTTCCAGAGCGGCGCGATGTGCCGTGATCAGGGGATCAGCAAGGCTGGCAATGGCAAGGCTCGCACGGTCATGATTGAGCTCGCCTGGCTGTGGTTGCGGCATCAGCCTGACAGCCCCCTGAGTGTCTGGTTCCGCGAACGTGTCGGCAAACTCAAGGGCCGCATCCGGCGGATTACGATCGTCGCCGTCGCACGCAAGCTGCTGATTGCGCTCTGGCGCTATCTCGAGACAGGTTTGGTGCCTAAGGGCGCCATTCTGAAGGCGTGATTAGAACCGCCAAAAGGAGACGACCGAAACAACCTTACTGATTCCAAGGTGGGATGTGTGACCGGTACGACGGCTGGCTGCAACATGCCGCTCGGTAGAAGGGTCCCATCCCCCTTGAAGCCCTGTGCCCTCGCACTGTTGCAAGAGGGATCTTGGTACGGGCTCGTCCCGACCGGATATAAGTTTGAAGGCGGCGAGTGCCGCATAGCCAAAGGGCTCCGCCTTGGATTGTTGTCAATTGAACAAACGTCGTCATCGGAACGTCAACGAACGAACGAGGAAAACAAAAAGAGGATCAGCAGAAAACGCACATTTGCAACGTCGTAATGGCCGGGACGGATCGTAGCTCGGCGCGCGCTTCCGCCGTCAACCCCTCGCGCCTTCCGGCGCGACCCTCCGGGCTCCGGGGGTTGACCGCTCAGCGCGGCCAAGCAAAAGAGCCTGCCGTGGGCCATCAACGCAGAACTGCGCTCACGCGACGCGAAGCCTCTTGAACCGCAGGAAAAGAAAAAATGTTGATCTCGAAAAACTTCTTGACTCGCGAAGCCTCATATAAGTCCGCCACGCGACGTTAGTTTCACCTGGTCGCCATGGCGCTCCACTCGCAGCCGGTAGATCCTATGCAGGCGCAGTGGGCGGAAAGGTGTACCAGCTAGCTCTCCGTCCATCAGTGCACATAGGAGATACCCGATGGAAGCCCGCACAGTGAACAACCTGCTGCCCGCCGCACCTCATCATGACGCCGTAGGGTGTCTTGTTGCAATTGAATTAAGCTAGCGTCAGGCAAAGGCCTGAGAAGGAGGATGGAAATGTAACCAGAAACCTTCTGTCGTGATCCAGAGGGTTCGACACCCTCCCGGAAAAGGCGCAGCCCGCCAGCCGGAAGCAAGTCTTGCACGGGAGCGGCAACGCCTCTCGTGAAGCGTAGACAGCGGATGCCAAAGCCGTGTCAGTGAGCCTCGAGATCGATAGCACGCTGGGGCCTTCGGTTTGCTTAACCCGGGGGCAGCACCGACAAGACCGTGAGTGGTGAGGTCTTGTCGGCTCGGCCGGGGTCTAGGAGCAGGGCAAAGGTATGGGATGGATCACCAGGCAACCTGAGAGATCCTGCTTGCGTCCACGACGCAACACGCCGGCAATACGGGACGCCGGACGATAAATTGTCCCAGGCTTGATGAGTGACCTTCACATTCATCAAGAGCGCCTCGGCGAACACGAACAAAGGAGGGCACGTGGGACCTGCGACCGAACAAATAAGGGAGCAGGCATGCACAGGCAGGAAGTCGTAGCGCCTTCATAGTACCTGCGACATCGGGGAACCGGGCTCGCCGGGACCCGAGAGAGGGAAGGGAGACGCCACGAGGAGAGAACCATTGGATTGAAACAAGGGAGGGGGCTCTGGACCCAGCAAACCTGTCAACGAAACGACAATGGATAGCCGACTTGGCGAGGACGAAACGCGGGACAGCGCTGTGTTCACTTCACCACGTCATCGATCTGGAATGGATGCTGGAGGCCTACGATCTCACCCGCAAGGATGGCGCAGCCGGTATCGACGGCGTCACAGCGACGGACTATGAGGCGAACCTTGAGGCCAATCTCTTGGACCTCTTGGAGCGGATCAAGTCTGGTCGCTACGAGGCCCCGCCGGTTCGGCGAGTGTACATATCCAAGGCGGATGGATCGCAAAGGCCGCTCGGGATTCCGACCTTCGAAGACAAGGTAGCGCAACGTGCCGTGTCGATGGTGCTGGAGGCCATCTACGAACAGGACTATCTGCCCTGCTCGTATGGCTTCCGACCGGGTCGCTCGGCTCACCAGGCACTTAACAGCCTGCAGCAAGAGATCTGGTCCAAGCGCCTCTACTGGGTGCTCGAACTTGATATACGCAAGTATTTCGATTCGATTCCACACACCCACCTTCGGGCGTTCCTCGACCAACGAGTCACAGACGGCGTCATCCGACGGATGATCGATAAATGGCTGAATGCAGGAGCCGTCGAAGACGGTTTCCTGCACCGCACGACCGACGGCACCCCGCAAGGTGGTGTGGTTTCGCCCTGCATCTCAAATATTTTCCTGCACCATGTGCTCGATGAATGGTTTGAGACGCAAGTGAGGCCGCGCCTTGCGGGGAGGTGCACCCTTGTCCGATTCGCCGACGATGCGGTCATGGCGTTTGACAATATTGTCGACGCCCAACGTGTCCTGGCGGTACTGGGCAAGCGTCTTGAGCGGTACGGGCTCACGCTCCATCCCGACAAGACACGGCTCGTTGACTTCCGCCCAATGCAGGCAGACGGCACACGCCACCCGGACACGGGTGGGATCACGTTTGACTTTCTAGGCTTTACCCACGTCTGGGGACGGTCACGGAAAGGTAAGCCCATGGTTCGGCAGATCACGGCCAAAAGCCGGTTTGCCCGTGCGTTGGCCGCGGTGAACGACTGGTGTCGGAAAAACCGGCATCTATCCATCCGTGACCAGCATCGCCACCTGTCGGCAATGATGCGGGGCCACTTCGCCTACTATGGTATCGGTGGCAATGGTCGGCGCTTGTCGTGGTTCGCCTACCAGGTGACGCGGATCTGGCAGAAGTGGTTGTCGCGGCGAGATCGTGGAAGTGCGGTTCTATGGACCCGCTTGAACGAAATCCTGAAACGCCACCCGCTGCCAGCGGCCAGGATTGTCCATCCATTCGCTGCTCGATGAGCGAAACTCTCCCGCGAAGAACCGAATGCGTCGAATCGCGCACGTTCGGGTCTGTGGGGGTTGGGGACGGTAACGTCCCCAACTACCCGGCAAGAAGAGTTGGATTGTCGCGGTCAACACGCCGTTGTCGGACAAGATCAGTCGCCACACGTTGAAGCCCAGTGATGGGAAGGAGCTCTTGGATCTTTGCGAGCGGATCCGGACGCGCGTTGCCAAAGAAACGAAGAAGC
>DASSFK010000333.1:0-2813 GCA_035694565.1 Sphingomicrobium sp. | reverse complement strand
GAGCCGCACAAAGTACTCGCGGTCCCCGATCTTCTGCGTTCCGGCTGGCAGAATGAGGTTCTGCGCTGTCAGCGCGGAGGTGACGTCCGCCGGCGAGAGTCCCTTTGCGTAGAGTTTTTGCAGGTCGATATCCACCATCACCTGCCGCACCTTGCCGCCGTAGGGTAGCGGCACCTGCGCGCCCTGCACCGTTGAGAGCTGGGTGCGAATAAAGTTCAGGCCGAGGTCGTAGAGTTGCTGCTCGGACAGGCCCTCACCCATCAAACCGAGCTGGAGGATGGGGACGTTCGAGGCGCTGTATTGGAGAATGAGCGGCGGGGTGGTTCCCGGCGGCAGGATTCGCAAGAGCGTTTCGCAAATGGACGATATCTGCGCCACGCCGGCCTCGGCTTTCGCCCCTTCGTGGAAAAAGACCTTGATGACAGCCACGCCGTTGTAGGATTGCGACTCGATATGTTCGATGTCGTTGACCGTGGTGGTCATCGCCCGTTCGGTGACGGTCACAAAGCGGGCCGCCATTTCCTCCGGCGCCACCCCAGGGAAGCTCCAGATGACGCTGACCACCGGAATATTGATCCTCGGGAAAATGTCCGTGGACATCCGCGCGATGGTGACGACCCCGAGCAGGACGATGAGCATCGCCATGATCGTGAAAGTATAAGGTCGCCGAAGCGCTAAACGAACGAGCCACATAAGATGGTGAGAGAGGAATTGCGCCTAACGCCGCACTTTTTTGAACGTAACCTCCCGGCCAGAAGCCGGAAGCGGCGGTCGGGCACCTTCGGCATTCCTCATTGTTTTCACGGGGCCGAATTCCGGTTGAGCGGCGAAATCCGTCCCCAGCGAGACTGGTTCCCAGCGGTCAACCTCTTCGGAGAGATGCTGGAATTTTACGCGGGCGCGCCGAAGAGCGTCCGAGCCGAGAACGAGATGCAAGGGTGGTTCCTTGGCCTCTACGGCTTCGATGATTGCGCGAGCCGCTCGAACCGGATCGCCCGGCTGCTGCCCGGCGATTTCACGGAGATAGTGAACAGTCTTTCCGCTTGTTTCGGCGTAGGCGGCTATCGAGCCGGAAGCAGTGCGCATGGAGTGCGCGGAGAGGAAGTCGGTGCGCAACGCGCCCGGCTCGACCAGTGTGACCCGGATGCCGAGCGACCCTACTTCCTTGGCCAGGCTTTCGGACAAGCCTTCCAGCGCGAACTTCGTCGCGGCATAAATTCCGGAGCCTGGCAGCGGGGCAAGCCCGGCGATGGAGGATATGTTGACGATATGTCCGCGGCGCTGCGCGCGAAGGAAGGGAAGCGCGGCCTGGATCACCTGGAGCGGTCCAAAAAAATTGACCTCGAAAACACGGCGGACTTCCGCGGCGGCGGCTTCCTCTATCGCCCCAAGCAATCCATAACCGGCATTATTGACGACTACGTCCAGCCGGCCGTGGAGCGCGTGCGCCCTAACGATCGCCCTGTTGACCTCGTTGGCTGACGGCAATTCCAGTGGCAGGAGGTGCAGCCTGTGCGACACCGACGGCAAAGCGGAATTCCCGTCGCGAGTTGTGCCGATGACGACGTCTCCCCCGGCGAGGACCGCCTTTGCCAGCTCGAGGCCCAAGCCGCGTGAGATCCCGGTGATAAACCAAATTTTACGATTTTCGGACATGTCGTGTTTCCTGATAATTGTGGGTTACCAGGGCAGCGATTCGCCGAGATGGAAATAGCCACCCGTCGGCCCGTCGGCCGGAAGCGTGGCGAGTTGGACGCTGGTCTTCCCTCCGTCGGCAACCTCGAGTTCTGCGTTTGGGCCACCCATATCGGTCTTCACCCAGCCGGGGTGCGCGGAATTGACCTTGATACGGGTCTCGCGCAGCTCATGCGCGAGATGAAGCGTGAAAGCATTCAACGCGGTCTTCGATGTGTCGTAGGCAAAAACTTTGTGGGGATAAATGTGCGAGTGGGGATCGGAGTGCAGGGTCAGCGATCCGAGAATACTCGAGAGATTCACTATCCGCCCGGCAGGCGCCTTGCGGATCAACGGCAGAAGCGTCTGCGTAAGTGTCACCCGAGCGAAAAAATTGGCTTCAAAGGTCTTATGCAGGATCTTGGGCGAAATCGTGCTCGTGCGATTTACGGGCGGAGCAGAAGAAGGCTCTTCCCTCTCCATCAAAACACCCGCATTGCTGATGAGTATGTCCAGCCTACCGTATCTCTGCTCAAGGTAATCACGGACTGCGCGGTGGTCTTCCGGCTTTGTCACGTCACAACGCAGGCTTTCGGCTGCAATGCCCTCAGAGCGGAGCCTTGCCGCGGCAGCCTTGCCTTTTTCCAAGTCGCGCGAACCGATCACGACGAGGATGCCAAGCTTGCCGAGTTCGCGGGCCATCTGCAATCCGAGGCCGCGATTGCCCCGGTGATGAATGCGATTTTCTTTTCGGTGCTCATCTTTTTGAATTGGTCTTAGCCACCCCAACTCAGTTGCCGTGCCAACGTTTCGACAATGCAAAGGTCCCTGACAGAAAACAGATTGCGAAACCTTGCCTCCACAGCCGGCCAGAACGAAAAATCGGACGTCCGAAGAATCGTCCGCTACTGGTCATAAGACTCGTTCGGTCCGAGGAACGAGTCCACCAATCATCACAGCTACGGTCGAGTCTGGAAGACCTGTTCTTTCTGCTCACGTCTGCGGACGGCACCAGACCGACAGTAGGAATTCGCGGACACGGACGTCGTTGAACGGCATTGAGGCTATAAATGGTTTCTGTCGCTCCAGGATTTTCATCCCGGCTCTGGCGCAGACTTGGCGCGCAGATAGGTTTTTGC
>DASSFK010000332.1:0-3577 GCA_035694565.1 Sphingomicrobium sp. | reverse complement strand
AGAGCGAGCAGCCCGAGCCCAAGCAAAGCGACGACAGGAGCGAGCGACCAACCGGGAAGCGCCAGACATGCCGCTGCCGCGACGAGCATTGCAGCCGTCGTCGCCAACGTAGCGAAGCGGGAATCGGCTCGCCGGTCGGGGGTGCTCCAGCCGAGCGCCGCGACGCCGGCGGGCACGAACGCCGATCCGATGGCAATCAGCGCAAGGACGGTATCGTTGCTTTCATCGAACCGGAAGAAATGAATGAAGGGGACGATCAGTCCGGCGAGACCGAGGGCGGCAACCTCAGCGGTTTCAACCATCGATCCGCGCGCGCTCCAGTGGGCGAGAATCGCCGGAACACCGTAGAGCGCTCCGCCGAGGATCATGACGATCGCAAGGTTCGTTGCTGTTGGGTTCGGCCAGGCCGCCAGCAACAGAAGCGCAATGGCCAGGCCGACTGCGGGCAGGCGCTGCAGCCGCTCATCGCGTGCGGAGATCCACAGCACCGCGGCCGAGATGAGGCCGAAGAGGCCCCAATGAAGGAGTGTGAACCCACCGGTTGCGACCAGGCCCGCCATCTGCGCGGCTGCCGCGATGCTGCCTGCGATCCTGACCGCGTTTCCGAGTTTTCCCGAAAATGCGACCATCGGCAGCACTACGCCGAGCAGGATGATGTAGAGGCCAAGCGAAATCGACGCCGCCGTGTCCAGCGTCCCGCTGAGAAGCAGCAGGCCCGCCCAGCCGAATCCGCCCGTCAGGGCACCGATCCCGAGCCACATCCAACGCTGGCTCTTCGAGAGAACCGCCAGGCCGCCAACGGCCATTGCGAGGTAGGATGCGAGCAGCGGGATGTTGGGCTCGCCCGATCCGACGAGCGCGGGTGCCGCGAGGCCACCAGCAAGGCCCAACAAAGCGCTCGGCGCCCCAAAGCGGAGCGAAAGGCCCATCGCGAGGGCTGTGACTGCGGCCATTCCGAGGAAAGCCGGCACCGGTCCAACGAGGTGGTAGACGTTGGCTGCTATCAGGATCGCACCGTAGAGGCTCGCAACACCAGCGCCCGCAAGCGCCTGACGGACGCGCGGGTCCCGCACTCGATCGTCGGCACGAAGGGCAAGCTCGGCGGATCCGATCAATGCGAAACCGAAAATGAGCCCGCTGATCACTCGGACAAGCGGCGAGATCAGACCTGCATCGATCGAATATTTGACGATGAGCATGCCCGCGACTGCAAGCGTGATTCCTCCTGCCCAGATTGGCAACTTCCGTCCGAAAATGTCCTCGAAGCCGAACCTGCGTTCCTCGGGCGCGACCTCTTCGCCATGTTCAGGCTCGGACGGAATGTGGGCGCTAGCAATTTCCTCGGCTTCGAAGACCTGCTCTTCGAGCTCAGGCACAACTGTCTCCGCAACCGGCTCTGATCCAATGACCCTCAAGGGCCTTTGCGTCTCCTGCGGAACAAGTTCGACCGTTGGCTGGCGCGCAATCGGCTCCGCCAAATTGGGCTCGAGCGAATAAGCGGACGCGCGCTGCATCTCGAGTTCACCAACTCGCTGCTGAAGCCGGTCCAACCGGCTCCACAATCGTGCCACCACGACGATCAGAGCGATGGTGATCAGCACCGACATCATCGTCCACTCCCTGTTGCTTTGCCGCTCGTAACGAATAAATGAGCACTGTTCAATTATAAATTAGACAGTGTTCAATTAGACGCTTACGAATGGCACATGGGAAGGCGATCCGACCATAGCAGGCCCGAGCTCGAACGGCTTATCCTGGAGGAAGGCCATCGGCAGATGGCGGAGCACGGCTTCGTCCGCTTCTCGGCAAGAGAGGTTGCGAAGCAGATCGGATACTCGGTCGGCACGCTCTACAACGTGTTTGGAACCTACGATCGGCTCGTCCTCGCGATCAACACGGAGACGTTTCGCTTGTGGACCCGCCACCTGCAGGATCGGCTGGCGGAGGCGAATAGAGACCGGATTCGTGCCTTGGTAGAAGGCTATTTTAGCTTCGCCCGATCAAACCGGAACCTGTGGATGGCGATTTACGACCATCGCCTGCCTCCAGGAATGCCGATTCCAGAGGAATTCCTACCGGACCGGTCGAAACTGACCAACATCGTGATCGACGAGGTCGCGGCAGCGCTTCCCGAAGCTCGACGCGAACAGGCCCCGCGCCTCGCACGGTCATTGATCGCGACGGTGCACGGTCACTGCACCTTCACCCTCGACGGCACGTTCGAGTTGATGGGCGTCAAAGAACCCGAAGAGCTTGCGCTGGCACGCGTGAGGGATTCGCTCGCGGCCGCTTAGGCCCCAACCAGCTCCCGTCCGATGAGCATTCGGCGAATTTCGTTGGTGCCCGCGCCGATGTCGAGCAGCTTGGCGTCGCGATAGTAGCGCTCGACCGGCCAGTCCTTGGTGTAGCCTGCGCCGCCGAGCGCCTGCACCGCCTCGTTGGCGACCTTTACGGCGTTCTCGGAGGCCAGAAGGATCGCACCCGCCGCGTCGTGCCGCGTGGTCTTGCCGGCGTCGCAGGCCCTGGCGACCTGGTAGACATAGGCTCGCGCCGAATTGAGCGCGACGTACATGTCGGCGACCTTCGCCTGCATCAGCTGGAACGTGCCGATCGGCTTGCCGAATTGCTTGCGCTCGCGGACGTAGGGTAGAACGACGTCGAGGCAGGCCTGCATGATGCCGATCTGCATGCCGGCGAGGACGGTGCGCTCGTAATCGAGGCCGCTCATCAGCACTTCGACGCCCTTGTTTTCCTCGCCGAGGATGTTTTCGGGCGGCACGAAACAATCGTCGAATACCAGTTCCGCGGTTGGCGAACCGCGGATGCCGAGCTTGTCGACCTTCTGGCCGACCGAGAAGCCGTCCATCTCGTTCTCGATCAGGAAGGCGGTAATTCCACGGCTGCCCTCACCGGTCTTGGCATAAACGACGAGCGTGTTGGCTTCGGAGCCATTGGTGATCCAGAACTTGGTGCCGTTGAGACGGAAGCCGTTGCCGACCTTCTCGGCCTTCAGCTTCATTCCGACGACGTCGCTCCCAGCGCCTGCTTCGCTCATCGCGAGCGCACCGACGTGCTCGCCGCTGATTAGCTTGGGAAGGTACTTCTGCTTCTGCTCCGGGTTGGCCCAGCGGCGGATCTGGTTGACGCAGAGGTTGGAGTGGGCCCCGTAGCTGAGCCCGACCGAGCCGGACGCCCGCGCGACTTCTTCCTGTGCGACGACATGCTCGAGATACCCAAGGCCAAGCCCGCCGTCCTCCTCCGCAACGGTGATCCCGTGCAGCCCAAGTTCGCCCATCTGCGGCCAGAGGTGCCGTGGGAATTCGTCCTTCTCATCGATCTCCGCCGCAATCGGTGCGATCTTGTCAGCCGCGAAGCGCTGGGTGGTTTCGCGGATGGTATCGGCCATCTCGCCAAGCTGAAAATCGAAGGTCGCGTTGGACATTTTGAAGCCTCTCCAGTCACATGCGCGCCTAGCACCCGCATTGAGGTTTGAACAAGCAAGCCGGCAGTCTTATGTGCAGCGCAACAATCCGACTCCGGAGCATTTTCGATGGCCACGACCGCAGACGACCCCACC
>DASSFK010000331.1:0-4948 GCA_035694565.1 Sphingomicrobium sp. | reverse complement strand
GCTCTTGTACTTCTCGAGCAGCTGCGCCGCGTTGCCGCGTTGCCGGTTGTCCTGGCGATTGCCCCCGGGCTGACCCCCGAGATTCTGACCGCCTCTTGGTCCCCCACCACGTCCGCGCCTGCGGCCGCCCTGTCGATTATTAATCAAATTCCTACTTCCCTAACCAGAAGCTTTCCCCTTCGCCTGAGGCCGGCAGACCTGCACGAGTTCCACGTGCCGGGCCTGACCCTCTCGTTCCGAACTGTGCCCTCGAGGGCACGATGCGAACGGCCGATTGCGTCGGGGGTGGAGCGGGTTCTGCTCAGCTTCTCTCAAGGGAGCGAGCCCGGTCCTCAACCAAGATGTAGTGTCGTAACCGCCGAAAGCCAAGCGAATTTCTAAACAATCCAAGTTAGCAGCACGGCGCGGGGGCGATTGCCCAGGTCATTGACGACGCGGGCGGAAAGTCCGTCGCGCGAAAGAAGCTCGGTCACCGGCCCCGCCTGATCGTACCCGATCTCGACGACCGCGAGACCGCCCTGGTTCAGAAGCCGTGGAAGCTGCGGCGCAAGCTCGCGGTAGGCATCAAGGCCCTCCTTGCCGGCGAAGAGCGCTTCGTCCGGCTCAAATTCACGCACTCCAGGACCAAGCTCGGCGTCCTCGGCGACGTAAGGCGGATTGCACAGAATAAGGTCGAACTTCTCGGCAATGCCTTGCGCCCAGTCACCTTCCTTCAGCACCACTCGAGATTCAAAGCCGAGCCGCCGAGCATTGGCCGCCGCATAGGACATCGCCTGGCGCGATACGTCGACACCAACGCCAGTAGCCTTCGGCCACAGGTCAAGCGCTGCAAGAAGCAGCGTTCCGGGGCCGGTACCGAGATCCAGAATCCGGGTTGGACCAGCCGTACCTTCGAAATGTTCGAGCGCGGAAGCAATCAGCACTTCGCTGTCCGGTCTGGGAATGAGCACTCCGGGCCCGACGTGCAGCTCGATGTTCCAGAACGCCCGTCGGCCGGTGATGTAGGCGACCGGCTCGCCTTCCTTTCGGCGGCCGATCATCTCGAAGAAGCGCTTCGGCGCGTCACCTTGCGGAGGCGCCAGGATCAGCTTGTCGCGATCGATGTGCAGCGCCTCGGCCATCAACAATTCGGCATCGAGCCGCGGAGTGTCGCTGACTTGCCCGAGTTCGTTGGTCGCCCTCGAGAGCGCTCTTGGGATCGTGGTCACGCCTCCTCGAGACCGGCGAGCCGCTCCGCCTCGTCCTCCGCGACCAGAGCGCCAATCATTTCGTCGAGCGCCGGGCCTTCGAGAATTTCCGGCAGCTTGTGCAGAGTCAGATTGATCCGGTGATCGGTCACCCGCCCCTGCGGGAAATTGTAGGTCCGGATCCGCTCGGAGCGGTCGCCGGAACCGACCATCGACCGGCGGGCGCCGGCACGCTCGTTCGCCAGCCGCTCGCGCTCCATTTCGAACAGGCGCGTACGGAGCACCTTCAGCGCCTTGGCCTTGTTCTTGTGCTGGGACTTCTCGTCCTGCTGGATGACGACGAGGCCGGTCGGAAGGTGGGTGATTCGGACCGCGCTGTCGGTCGTGTTGACCGACTGCCCACCCGGACCCGAGGAGCGGTAGACGTCGATCCTCAGGTCCTTGTCATCGATCTGGACGTCGACGTCTTCGGCTTCCGGAAGTACCGCTACGGTCGCCGCCGACGTGTGGATGCGCCCGCCGCTCTCGGTCACTGGAACGCGCTGCACGCGGTGCACCCCGCTTTCGAACTTGAGCTTGGCGAACACGCCAGCGCCGCTAATCGAGGCGATCGCCTCCTTGTAGCCGCCGACGCCGGCCGAACTTGCGGAGATCAGCTCGAAGCGCCAGCCCTGCGCTTCCGCATAGCGCTGGTACATTCGAAGCAGGTCGCCTGCGAACAGTGCGGCCTCATCGCCGCCAGTGCCCGCGCGGACTTCGAGCATTGCCGCGCGCTCGTCCGCAGCGTCACGCGGAAGCAGCCTAAGGGCGAGCGCGCGTTCGGCTTCAGGGAGCTTGTGGCGGATATCATCGGCCTCGAAGGCCGCCATTTCCTTGAGCTCCGGTTCGGCGGCCGGATCCGCAACCATGCCGTTCAAAACGTCGAGCTCGGCGCGTAATCTTCTGACCTCGCGAGCAGCGGCGGCGACCGGTTCGATCTGCGCATATTCCTTTGACAGCCGAACGAAGTCGTCAGGCGTCAGGTCTCCCGACGCCATGGCATCGGCAAGTTCCTGCTTCTTCGCCTCGATCGAAGCGATCCGTTCCGACGATATCTGGGTCATTGCCGGATCGCATCTCCGATAAGGTCGAGCGAAACCGCCCGCTGCTCGCCGGTCGTCAGGTCCTTCAGTTGAGCCTCTCCGGTCTCCAGCTCGTTGTCGCCTAGAATCAAAGCGTATTTCGCACCTGATGCGTTCGCCCGGCTGAGCCTTTTCTTCATGTTGCCGCGGTAGGCCATGTCGGCAGCGACACCTTGGCGGCGAAGACCGGCGAGGATTGCTCCGGCAGCTTGCTCGGCCTTTTCCCCAAGCGGGATGATCGCGACAGTCGCGGCCTCGGGCGCTGGTGCATCGATCATCATGCCGAGACGCTCGATGCCCGCAGCCCAGCCGACCGCCGGCGTGTGTGGCCCGCCGAGCGCTTCGATCAGACCGTCATAGCGACCGCCGGCAATCAGGGTGCCCTGCGCTCCAAGCCGATCGGTGACGAACTCGAAGGCCGTGTGGCGGTAGTAATCGAGACCGCGGACCAAACGTGGATTGCGCGTCCACTTCACTCCCGCGGCGTCCAGTCCCGCCGTCACCTGGGCGAAGAAGTCGGAGGCCTCATTCGTCAGGAACTCGTCGATCGAAGGGGCGGCGTCCGCGATCGGGCGCTCATCGGAATTCTTCGTATCGAGGATTCGCAATGGATTGCGTTCGAGCCGGGTCAGACTGTCTTTGGACAAGGACCCGCGATGCGCTTCGAAATGCTCGACGAGCGCGCTTCGCCACGCTTCGCGCGTTGCTGCGTCACCGAGCGTGTTGAGCTGGAGCGTCGCGCCTTCGTGGATACCAAGCTCACGGAGCAATTGGTCGCCTAGCGAGAGGATCTCCACATCCGCCGCGGGTTCCCCAGCGCCGATCACTTCGGCGTCGAGTTGATGAAACTGACGGAAGCGACCTTTCTGCGGACGCTCATAGCGGAAAGCGGGCCCGTGAACCGCGAGCTTCAACGGCGCGAACTGCTGCCAGCCTTCGCTCAGATATGCGCGGCAAATCCCGGCAGTGAATTCGGGCCGAAGGGTGATCAGCTCACCGCCGCGGTCCTCGAACGTGTACATTTCCTTCGAGACGACGTCGGTTGTCTCGCCGATCGTCCGGGCGAAGACGGCGGTCTGCTCGATGACCGGAACCTCGACCCGCCTGAAGCCGAACAGGCGGCGCACACGGTCGAAGGCGTCGACCACCGCGTGGAAACGGTCAGCGTCTTCTCCAAGCAGGCTTTGGGTCCCGCGAACGGGCTGCGGCGTCGTCATGACGGCGCGCATGGCAAAATTGTCCGGCAAAGGGAAGGAAGGCCTCGTCAGACGCTTGCTGGACATGGCGGGCGTCACGTTGCAATCCGCCACGAGTCGCTCTTCAGGAGAATCGCGTAATGCGCACAACTGCGCTTGTAAGCCTCTTTCTGGCCTCGGCCGCCCCCGCCCAGATCGTTCCGCCGGCCAACAGTCAGCCTTCGGCGGCGACCGCAAAAACGGCCCCGATTCCGGACGCGCGGGACGTTCCTTATCCTGGAACGCTCCAGTTGACGGTCGATGCGACCGACGTCACCCGCGGCATCTTCCGGATCCGCGAACGGGTGCCGGTCACCGGCGCCGGGGACCTCGTCCTCCTTTATCCGAAATGGATTCCCGGCGGCCACACTCCACGCGGCGACATCGACAAGGTCGCGGGCTTTAAGTTCAGCGCGAACGGCCAGCCACTCGCGTGGAAGCGGGACACGATCGATGTGACGGCATTCCACGTCGATGTTCCGGCCGGAATCACGGCGGTGGACGTCGAGTTTCAATATGTCACGCCGACAACCGGCGACCAGGGCCGCATCGTCGCGACGCCCGATCTCGCAAGCATTCAGTGGATCTCGAATTCGCTCTATCCGGCCGGCTACTTCGTTCGCCAGATCCCGGTGCAGGCGAGCGTCATCGTCCCAACCGGCTGGAAAGTCGCTACCGCGCTTCGCCCGAGCGCCGAGAATGGAAATCGGATCGACTATCCGGTCACCAGCTATGAGATTCTGCTCGATTCCCCGCTGATCACCGGCGCGCATTATCGGCAGATTCCGCTCAGCGACAGCGTCATGCTCGACGTGATCGCCGACAGCGAAGCCGAGCTTGCCGCCAAGCCGGAACAGATCGCCGCCCACAAGCGCCTGGTCGAACAAGCGTTGAAGCTGTTCGGCGCCGAGCATTACGATCACTACAATTTCCTGCTCACCATCTCCGACTATCTCGGCGGCATCGGTCTCGAGCATCACCGGAGCTCGGAAGACGGAGTCGACCGCGGCTATTTCACCGACTGGGAGAACCAGCTTCGAGCCCGCAATCTGCTGCCGCACGAATATGTGCACAGCTGGAACGGCAAGTACCGCCGCGGGGCCGATCTGTGGACCCCGGATTATCGCACCCCGATGCAGGACTCGCTGCTGTGGGTCTACGAGGGCCAGACACAATTCTGGGGCTACATCCTCGGCGCGCGGTCCGGAATGCTGTCGAAGGAAGACACGCTCGGCGCGCTGGCGTCGACCGCTGCGACTTATGGCTACGGCACGCCGGGCCGCACCTGGCGTCCCCTCGTCGACACGACCAACGACCCGATCGTCGCCAACCGCGCTCCGCAGGCATGGCGCAGCTGGCAGCGTAGCGAGGACTATTACAGCGAAGGCCTGCTGATCTGGACCGA
>DASSFK010000330.1:0-5187 GCA_035694565.1 Sphingomicrobium sp. | reverse complement strand
GCAATTGCATGCGCTCCAAATGTTCGCGGCCTGCGAATGAACCAACCCACGGCAAGCAATTTGTGAATAGCTGCCGCTCCAGTACGCAACAGGCGGTTGAGCATGCCCTCAGGCTTGGCCGACGCGCTCGAGCACCCGCCGAGCCGCCTCGACGTGCATTCGCTCGATCATTCGATCCTCGAACCGCTCGGCTCCGCCACTGAAGGCCTCGACCAGCCGGCGCGCACTTTCGACTTCCTCCTCGCTGGGCCCAAAGGCCTCGTTGCACGGTCCGATCTGGTCAGGATGGATCAGCGACTTTCCGTCGAAGCCGAGGCTCCGTCCGTGCATGCATTCCGCGACAAAGCCGTCGAGGTCGCTCAGCCGGTTGAACACGCCGTCAAAGGCCGGGACGCCGTTCGCTCGGGCTGCGAGAACGATGATCTGAAGAGCGGCCGAAATCGGCTCCCGCGTGGCGTCGAGCGGCAAGCGCAGGTCTGTCCTCAGGTCGTTCGTCCCCGCGATCAGCGCTCCAGCCTCATTTGCAATTTCATTGGCGGCGAGGACGCCGGCGGCCGTCTCGATCATGGCCATCAATGGCTTGGCGACAGCCGTACGAACTTCTCGAACGAAATGCCCTGACGAAGCCCGAGGTAGAATCGCGTAGTCGCACTTGGACTGCGCAACCGCGTCAATGTCGGGCGAATGCCATTTGGTCCCTATTCCGTTGATGCGGATCGCGACTGGCATTGGCCAGTTCGAGGAAACAGCCTCCAGGGCCGCACTTCGGGCATCCGCCTTGTCCTCCGGCTTCACCGCGTCTTCGAGATCGAGCACCACAAGATCGGAGCTGCTCTCTCGCGCCTTGGCAATGGCTCGCGGGTTCGATGCGGGAAGAAACAGGATCGAGCGCGTCGCGAACAAGTCCGATTTCACCGCGATTTTCCTTTCGTTCCGGCTCCGCTCACAGCAATATGGCGCAGCAAGATACTTGGGGGAAATAGATGCTGACGACTTTCATGACGGCCATTGCGGTCCTTGCCATCCTTTATGTGATGGTCGGAATGAAGATCATCCATCAGGGCTATCGCTACACGATTGAGCATTTCGGCCGCTTCGTTCGGGTTGCGCAACCGGGCTTCAACTTCGTCCCGCCGTTTTTCTATCGCGTCGGCCACAAGATCAACATGATGGAACAGGTGCTCGACATCCCGGGCCAGGAGATCATCACCAAGGATAATGCGATGGTGGCCGTGGACGGCGTCGTCTTCTTCCAGGTGCTGGACGCCGCGAAGGCCGCCTACGAGGTCAGCGACCTTTACACTGCGATCATGGCGCTCTCGACGACCAATCTCCGCACCGTGATGGGTTCGATGGACCTCGACGAGACCCTGTCAAAACGCGACGAGATCAACGCTCGCCTTCTGGCGGTGGTGGACCACGCCACCGAAGCATGGGGCGTCAAGATCACACGCGTTGAGCTGAAGGACATCCGTCCGCCTCGCGACATCGTCGACGCGATGACCCGGCAAATGAAGGCCGAGCGCGAAAAGCGCGCGGCCATCCTTGAATCCGAGGGCATGCGGGCGTCCGAGATCTTGCGGGCCGAAGGCGAAAAGCAGGCGAAGATTCTTCAGGCCGAAGGTCTGCGCGAAGCTGCCTTTCGCGAGGCGGAAGCACGGGAGCGGGGTGCCGAGGCTGAAGCGAAGGCGACGACCCTGGTCTCGGATGCCATCTCCGGCGGCAATGCCCAGGCGATCAACTACTTCGTCGCCCAGAAATATGTGGAAGCGATTGGTGAATTCGCCCGGTCGCCCAATGCAAAGACCATTCTCTTTCCAGTCGAGGCCACGCAATTGATCGGAACGCTTGGAGGGATTGCCGAACTGACTCGCGAAGTCATCGGCGGCGAGAGCAGCACCAAGCGGCCGAGCCCCTCCAGGCCGAGGACGGTCGCAACGCGCGGCGCCCTGCCGCCAGGCGTGCCGGATGCTCCAAGGATCGAGGAATGAGCTTCATTGAAGACCTCGACCCGGCCTGGCTGTGGCTGATCGGCGGAGTACTCCTGCTGATCTCCGAGATCATCGCGCCCGGCTTCTTCCTCGTTTTCATCGGCGCCGCGGCCATTGCAACGGGTGCCTTCACGCTGCTCTTCGAGCTGGGTACGTCCGCCCAACTCGCGCTGTTCGCCCTTTATGCGGTGATTGCCTTCATGGTCGGCAGGAAGGTCTACGCGAACCAGAATATCGACAGCTCGGACCCGCTGCTGAACGACCGTTCGGCGCGGTTGGTCGGAAAAGTCGTGACGGTCGTCAACGCCGTCGACGAGCATGAAGGCCGTGTCAGGGTCGGCGATAGCGAGTGGAGCGCACGGGGTGGACCTGCCGCCCCAGGCGAGCGAGTTCGCATCATCGGCGTTGACGGCAATTGCCTCAGGGTCGAAGCCCAAGGCGAACTACCCCCAGCCTGACGGAGTCCGAATTGTCCGAATTGTCGTTTAGCCGCCGTCAGGCGGTCGCTGCCCTTTCGGCAGGCGCAGCCCTTCCCTTCGTGTGGAGCACTCGTGCATTTGGTGCTCCAGCAAGTGACGTCGAGGCTGGCGCCCTTCTGGATTCGATCGGAGACAACCTCCTTCGCCAGGGGCCTGAGGGCGCGACGTCTCTCGGACTCGACGTCGGAGCGCGAGCCCGCATGCGCTTCCAGTTGGGCGACCGCTCCCAAACCGGCCAGAGGAAGCTCGTCGCTACGCTCAAGGCGGATCTGGCGCGGGCGGAAGCCGTCGATACCTCGCGGCTGACTTTCCCGGTGCGCACCAGCGTGGAGGTTGTGAAGAGCGCTTATTCGACGGCGCTCGAGGGCTTCGCCCTTCCCTACGGCGATGTCGCTGTCGGCGGTTGGCGCAATACGCCCTACGTCGTGATTCAGAACGTCGGCGCCTACATCGACACGCCGCAATTCCTCGACACCGATCACCCGGTCGAAAATCGCGATGATGCCGAGGCCTACATCGACCGACTGGCACAATATCCGGCGCAGCTCGATGGCGAGCTCGAGCGGATGAAGGCAGCGCGGGCCCAAGGGCTCGTTCCGCCCAATTTCCTGATCGACAAGGCGCTCGCCCAACTCGACATTTCGCTGAAGGGCACGCAACAGGGCGGCACGATCGTCGACTCCCTCGTCAAGCGCACCAAGGAAAAGGGCATTGCAGGAGAATGGGACGCCCGCGCCCGCAGGATTGCGGTTGAGCAGGTCGCACCTGCCCTGCAGCGCCAGATCGACGAGCTGAAGGCCGAACGGGCTGTTGCGACCGACGTCGCTGGAATGTGGTCCCGACCGCATGGCGACGAATATTATCGCTGGGCGCTGAAAGCCTCGACCACCACGAACCTGTCGCCTGACGAAGTCCACCGGATGGGTCTCGAGCAGCTGGCGGAGCTTCACGGCCGAATGGATCCGATCCTCAAATCTCTCGGTTACACGCAAGGCTCGATCGGCGAGCGCATGCAGGCGCTTGCGAAGGACCCGCGCTACAAATTCAGCGAAGGCGACAGGGGTCGCGAGGAAATCAAGGCCTATATTGCGCAGAGCATCGCGAAGATCCGCACGGTCCTTCCGCGTGCGTTCAACACGCTCGTTCCCGGGCATCTCGAAGTCCGCCGCATGTCGCCCGAGCAGGAACCGGGCGCTCCCGGAGCCTATGGCGGCGCCGGATCGATCGACGGCAAGATCCCGGGCAAGTTCTGGATCAATCTCCGCACGACCGACCTGCACAGCAAGTACAGCCTTCCCGACCTCGCCGCGCACGAAGCCATCCCGGGCCATGTCTGGCAGGGCGAATATGCGAACAAGCTGCCGCTCATTCGCACCCTGCTCGCATTCAACGCCTACTCTGAGGGCTGGGCTCTCTATGCGGAGCAGCTGGTCGATGAGCTCGGCGTCTATGACGACTTCCCGGTCGGACGCCTCGGCTACCTCCAGTCAATCGCATTCCGTTGCTGCCGCCTGGTGGTCGACTGCGGCCTGCACGCCAAGCGATGGACCCGGCAACAAGGCGTGGACTTCTTCGTCCAGCGCAACGGCTCGAACCCGTTGGAAGTGGCCTCCGAGGTCGACCGTTATTGCAGCTGGCCGGGCCAGGCCTGCGGCTACAAGGTCGGCCACAGCACCATCAACCGCCTGCGCGACATGGCGAAGGCGGAGCTGGGCCCGAAGTACGATCTCAAGGCCTATGACGATGCCGTCGTGATTGGAGGGAACGTGCCGATGGACGTGCTCGCCAGGAACGTCGACGAGTACGTCCGAAAGACGAAGGGCGTCGCCTAGCGCGACGCCACTTCGGGTTGCGGCGGGAACTTGGCCAAAGCGGCCAGGATCGCCTGGTCGAGCTTCGCATAGTCGACCTTGTTGCGATATTCGCGGTTCGCGCCGACTCCGTGCCACACCGGCCGATGGGACGGGCCGTCGTAAATGTCGATCACGACGCTGCGCTCTGTGTAGGTATCCACGTCAAGACTGTTGTAGGGATAGCCCCAGCCACCCCAGCCGCCCCAACCGCAGCAGCCCCAGCCTCCCCAGCCGCCCCAGCCGACGCCGCCATAGAACGGGCCATAATCGTAGAATTCCGTTCGATCCTTCTCACCGATGGTGAAGGCGACAGCGAAGTCTCCTTTCGGCGACTGGGTGTAGCCCCGAGCCGCCAGGGCCTGGTCGATCGAGGCTCGAACCCGCGAGAACATCAGCGGGTTCATGCCCTGAGGCACGCCCGTCTCGATCCAGCTGTAAGTCCGATAGGTCTGGAAGTTCGCAGCCGGATCGAAGTCCGTTCGAACCGTTGGTCCATAAGCGCAGGCCGACAACAAAAGTGCGGCCGCCAAAGGAAGAGCGCGCATTGCAGTTCTCCCGTACATAACCCTGTCCCCCCAACTATACTCCGATGACATTCGCAGAACCACGAATAACAGTTCCTGAACGAGGTATCGCTTCGAGGTCCGGATCGACGTGGGTCAGGCGGGCCTCGAGAGAGAATAGACGCTCACGGCTGAAGAACCGCAAGGGCCAGTCCCGCCGGCCCATCGGCGAGAGCAGGAGATCGTTCACCAGGCCGTGCAGCGGCTTGTCCATTTCTGCACCGTCAAGGAACAGGCGGACACCCTGCAAGAAGCAGCGCGTGATCGTCTCGTGATAGCCTTCGGTGTCGCTGTTCACGCC
>DASSFK010000329.1:0-4645 GCA_035694565.1 Sphingomicrobium sp. | reverse complement strand
GGAAGCGGAACTGAAAGCGCTGGCCCGGGCGCTGGGGTCACCACAACGCCCCGTCGCGGCCGTCGTCGGTGGCGCCAAGATCTCGTCCAAGCTCGCCGTCCTCGGCCACCTCGTCGGCAAGGTCGATCACCTCATCATCGGCGGAGGAATGGCGAACACGTTCCTTGCCGCCCGGGGCGTCGATGTCGGCAAATCGCTCTGCGAGCATGAGTTGACCGGCGAGGCCAATTCGATCTTCGAGCGCGCCGACGAAGCGGGTTGCACGATCCACCTTCCGTATGACGTCGTGGTCGCGAAGGAATTTGCGCCGAACCCGCCTAGCCTGCGGACCTGCAACGTTCACGAGGTCCAGGCCGACGAGATGATCCTAGACGTGGGTCCGGCCGCGGTTGAGGCGCTCGCCGACGTTCTCAAGACCTGCAGGACGCTGGTGTGGAACGGCCCGCTCGGAGCATTCGAGACGCCGCCGTTCGATGCGGCGACCGTTGCATTGGCGAGGACCGCCGCGGCCCTGACGAAGGAAGGCAGCCTGATCTCGGTCGCTGGTGGCGGCGACACCGTCGCTGCCTTGAACCATGCCGGCGTCGCTCAGGACTTTACCTTCGTCTCGACCGCCGGCGGGGCTTTCCTCGAATGGATGGAAGGGCGTACGCTCCCGGGCGTGGCCGCGCTCGAACATTCGGCGGAGCAATGACCGCGGAGCTATTGAGGCTCTTCCCGACGCCCGTCATCGTCGATCAGATGGAGGGCGCGGATCAACTCAACCGCGACCTCGAAACCGCCATCCTCGAGCAGCGCGAGCGCGATGGCGGGCTCAAGCTCTCCAACAGGGGTGGCTGGCAATCGAAGCGCGACTTTCCGCGATGGGCCGGTGAACCTGGCCAGCAGGTTCTCCGGCACGCCATCAAGCTTGCAAGCGCGAACACGGGATTTCGGCCCGAGCGCGGCCCGCCGCAATGGAATGTCGACGTCTGGGCCAACGTCAGCGAGAGTGGCGGCTTCAACATGCCGCACGTCCACGGCGGCACTTTCTGGTCGGCGGTCTATTATGTCCGAGCGGGAGAAGGCGAGGGCGGACAGCTTGTTCTCCACGACCCGCGGATGCCCGCGCTCCGGATGCATGCCCCGGCTCTGCGGTTCAAGGACATGGGCCCAGACGTACGGACCGAGATTGAACCGAAGAGCGGGCTGATGATCCTCTTCCCCGCCTGGCTGCTGCACAGCGTCGAGCCCTGGGAGGGCGATGGGCATCGCATTTCCGTCGCGATGAATATCCGGGCTGCACCGCCCCAACGGCGAAGCTAGGTGCTGCGGGGCAGCGCATTGCCCGGCAGCGGTGGAGGGGTGAGCGATCGCCTCTCCACTTTACATTTTCCGCCCCGACGATTTGTGCGCCGGAAGTCCCTGCGTTAGGGGCAGCCGCAGCAAATTCACGCGAAACAGGACGGGACTGAAACATGGCGAACGCAGAGATGCTCGCGAAGCTGAAGAACGCGAACGGGTTCATCGCGGCGCTGGACCAAAGCGGCGGCTCCACGCCGGGTGCGCTCAAGGGCTATGGCTACAAAGGTGACGAATGGTCGTCGGACGACGAGATGTACGGCCTCGTTCACAAGATGCGGGTTCGGATCATCTCCTCGCCGGTGTTCAACGGCGAGAAAGTCCTCGGAGCGATCTTGTTCGAGCGGACAATGGACGGCGAGGCGAATGGCCAGCCGGTTCCGGCTTACCTCTGGAGCAAGGGCGTCGTCCCCTTCTTGAAAATCGACAAGGGCCTGGCCGACGAAGCGAACGGCGTTCAGCTGATGAAATCCAATCCGGACCTCGACGCCCTCCTGGCGCGGGCTGTCCAGAAGGGCATTTTCGGGACCAAGGAGCGCTCGGTTATCCACCTCGCCAACGCGCCGGGCATCGCCGACGTCGTTGCCCAGCAATTCGAGATCGGCAAGCAGGTCCTGAGCCACGGGCTGGTGCCGATCATCGAGCCCGAAGTGAACATCAAGAGCGCGGAGCGTACGCAGGCCGACGAGATCCTTCGCGACGAAATCCTCAAAGAGCTCGATCGCCTTCCGGAGGGCAGCGAGGTCATGCTCAAGCTGTCGATCCCGGCCATTCCGGGCACGTTCGACGCATTGGTCAATCACCCGCGCGTGCTTCGCGTCGTGGCGCTGTCGGGCGGTTTCTCGCGCTCCGACGCTTGCCGCGAGCTTGCGAAGAATCCGGGCATGATCGCCAGCTTTTCGCGCGCTCTGCTCGAAGATCTTCGGCACGACACGAGCGAAGCTGACTTCGACCGCGACCTCGGCGAGGCGATCGACGAGATCTACGAGGCTTCCACCGAGAAGGTCGCCGCTTAAGAGTGGACGACGACTTCGATCCGACAGAGTTCCGGCCGCCCAGGCGGACGGAGCCTTGCCGCCTCTATCTGATTTCGCCGCAGGACGTGGGCGGCGCGTTTCCCGAGCGCCTCCGATCCGCCGCGGACAATGAATCCGTTGCGGCTTTCCAGCTGCGCGCGAAGGACGTTCCCGAGCATGAGCTGGCGCGTCTGGCCGAGCCTTTGCAGCGCATCTGCGCCGACCTCGGCGTCGCGTTCATCGTCAACGACAGCATTGGCCTTGCGAAGCGGCTCGGCGCTGACGGCGTGCATCTCGGCCAGCAGGACGGCGACGTCCGCGAGGCGAGGGCGCTCCTTGGACCGGCGGCGCAGATCGGTGTGACGTGCCACGACAGCCGTCACCTCGCGATGGAGGCCGGGGAAGCCGGCGCCGACTATGTCGCCTTCGGAGCCTTCTATCCGACCACGACCAAGCCTTCGCCATACCGGCCTGATCCAGCGATCCTCAGCTGGTGGTCGAGCGTCTTCGAAGTTCCATGCGTCGCAATCGGCGGGATCACGCCGGAAAACGCCAGGCCGCTGGTCGATGCCGGGGCCGATTTCCTGGCCGTGTGCCAGGCCATCTGGGGCGTTGACGACCCGGCGAAGGCCGTCGCTGAATTCAATCAATTATTTAATGAAGCTAAGAATTAATCTCGAGCAGGAAAAAATGGCGGATTTTCGCAGGTTCCAGGCAGATCCTGTGGCTTAAATGCATCAGTTTCGAAGGTAATGCCCCTGCCACATTGTTGGAGTGAAACCATCTCAGATGGTGGCCAGTTACGGCGGCGACAAACAAGCAAAGGGTCATTTTCCATGCGCAGATATCTTCTCGCCGCCGCGGCGATTGCCGCGATCTCGTCACCGGCCGTCGCCCGCGACGGTTCCGGCTACGTCGGAATCGAAGGCGGCATCATGTTCCCGAAGGATCAGGATGCCGACCTGTTCGTCGATTACACGACGGTACAGGCGCCAGCGACGCCCGTCGTCGTCGGACCGGGGGACACGACTTTCGATAACACGTTCGGCCTCGACTATAAGACCGGCTACGACATCGACGCGATCGCCGGCTACGACTTCGGCATGTTCCGTCTCGAAGGTGAGATTGGATACAAGCGTGCGAAGCTGAACGATCTCGAGATCAGTTCCACCGATCTTGCCGCAATAAACGCCGCTCTCAACCGGCCCGACCGGGACCTCGCTCCGGATCCGATCGATCCTCTCGGGCCGCTGCTCGATACTGACGTCGACATCGACGACAGCAGCGGCAAGGTTCTCTCGGGCATGATCAACGCCCTCGTCGACTTCGGTGACGACAACGGCCTGTCCTTCTCTGCCGGCGTCGGATTCGGTCGTGCCCGCGTCAAGATGCTCGGCGAAAGCGATAGCGCCTGGGCGTGGCAGGGCATTCTCGCGGCTCGCTATGCGCTCAGCCCGAACATCGATATCGGCCTGAAGTATCGTTACTTCCGAACGGGCAATCTCGACCTGTCGGACAATACGGGCTTTGCCCTTGCGGGTAACCCGGAAACGCTGGTTCCGACCGGTTCGACGGTTCCGGTGGTCGTCACCACGAATGCGGTGGCGTTCACCGACTTCGAATCGAAGTTCCGCTCGCACAGCCTCCTGGCGAGCCTGATCTTCAACTTCGGTGGCGCCGAAGCCGCTCCGCCGCCGCCTCCGCCGCCGCCTCCGCCTCCTCCGCCGCCGCCGCCCCCGGCGACGCAGACCTGCCCGGACGGCACGGTGATCCTGGCGACCGAGGCCTGCCCGGCGCCGCCGCCCCCGCCTCCGCCGCCGCCGCCGGCCCCAGAGCGCGGCTAGGGCTCGAGTTAAAAAGGGGATCCCGGGCGAGGCACCTGCTTCGCCCGGGATTTTTTTGTCTATCGGCGAAGCCGGCCGACGATCGCTTTCCAAGTCCGCGCTTCGTGCCCAGGAATTGCTTTAGCTGTTCGGCGTTCAACTTCAGGCTGAGCGGCAGCTAGACGATTGCGATCCGTCTCCCGGCGGACCGTTTGGAAACAGTTGTATCCTGCATCGTTGCATCTTCCGAACCTCGTAGAATTCGGAGAGTCGCGTGCACAACCACAGTCTGTTCACCGCCGCAGCCGCGGCAGCATTTCTTGCCGGAGCGGCATTCGCCCACTCCTCACCCGTTGATAAGGAGCCAGGCACGGGAGCGACCTCATCCGCGGGCCCGGATTCCAAGATAAACCAGGACCTTCTTCAGGCTCAGGTCCTTCTCGACGAGGCCGGCTTCTCGCCAGG
>DASSFK010000328.1:0-9284 GCA_035694565.1 Sphingomicrobium sp. | reverse complement strand
TCCGCTGATGAACTGCGCCACGAGCGTGATGTTCGACGGGGTTCCCAATTACCCGGACTTCGGCCGGTTTTGGGAGACTATCGACCGGCTCGGAGTCACCATCTTCTATACCGCTCCGACCGCCATCCGCGCGCTGATGCGAGAAGGGGACGAACCGGTGAAGCGCCACAGCCGCAAGTCGATCAGACTGCTCGGCACGGTCGGCGAACCGATCAATCCCGAAGCCTGGGAATGGTACTGGCGAGTCGTCGGCGACGGTCGTTGCCCGATCGTCGATACCTGGTGGCAAACGGAGACGGGCGCGGCGCTCATTTCGCCGTTTCCCGGAGCGACCCCGCTCAAGCCCGGATCGGCGACAATGCCCCTGCCCGGTGTCAGGCCAATGCTGGTCGATGCGGAGGGAAAGGAGTTGCGCGGCGCGACGAGCGGCAATCTCTGCCTGGCCGCCTCATGGCCGGGCCAGATGCGGACGGTTTGGAACGACCATCGCCGTTTCTTCGAGACGTACTTCACGACCTATCCCGGCAAGTACTTCACCGGCGACGGGTGCCGACGGGACGAGGACGGCTATTACTGGATCACCGGCCGTGTCGACGACGTGATCAACGTGTCCGGCCATCGCGTCGGCTCGGCGGAAGTGGAGAGTGCGCTCGTGGCCCACCACCTCGTCGCGGAAGCGGCGGTCGTGGCCTTCCCGCACGACATCAAGGGCCAGGCCATCCACGCCTACGTGACCCTCAACGCCGGCGAGGAGGGCACTGACGAGCTCCGGGCGAAGCTGATCCAGGAGGTTCGCCGCGAGATCGGAGCCCTCGCCGCCCCGGAGCGGATCCAGTTCGCTCCGGCGCTTCCCAAGACGCGATCGGGAAAGATCATGCGTCGAATCCTGCGCAAGATCGCCGAGGGCGAGACGTCGGGTTTCGGCGACACATCGACGCTCGCCGATCCGACCGTCGTCGACCAGCTCCTCGCCGGAGCGCGCGAGTTCCAGAAGGCGCCCGCCTAAGCGCTTGCGGCTCCGCGAGCAGCCGCTAACCCTACGGTCGTAGGGGGAGCGTTGATGGCGACGGTTGCAGCGGAAGCTGAAAGGCCCTGGTCGATGAAGCGCGTCGTCGCTGCATCGTCGGCGGGCACGGCGTTCGAGTGGTACGACTTCTTCATCTTCGGATCGCTCGCGACCACCATTCAGAAGGTCTTTTTCGCCGGGCTTGACCCGACCGCCGGTCTTGTCGCCGCGCTCGGACTGTTCGCTGCAGGCTTCGCATTCCGCCCCCTGGGAGCGCTGATTTTCGGAGTGATCGGGGACCGGCTAGGCCGCAAGGGAGCATTTCTCGCGACCGTCAGCCTGATGGGGGCATCGACCTTCCTGATCGGCGTCCTTCCGACCTACGCGACGGCCGGCATCATTTCGCCGATCCTCCTCATCCTCCTTCGCATCCTACAGGGGATCGCTCTTGGCGGGGAATATGGCGGCGCTGCCATCTACGTTGCCGAGCATGCCCCGAACCACAGACGCGGAGCAACGACCGGCTGGATCCAGATCACGGCATCGCTCGGCCTGATCGCAGGATTGCTGGTGATCCTCGGAACCCGAAGATCCATCGGCGAGGAAGCCTTCCTCGACTGGGGGTGGCGAGTGCCGTTCCTCGTCTCGGTCATCCTGTTGATCATCTCTGTCTGGCTGCGTTTCAAACTGTCCGAGAGCCCGGCCTTCGCCAAGCTCAAGGAAGAAGGGACGGTGAGCAAGGCGCCGCTCCGCGAAGCCTTCGGAACGTGGAGCAACCTCAAGCGAGTCCTGATCGCATTTTTCGGCATCATGTGCGCGCAGGGCGCCGTCTGGTACCTCAGCTTTTTCTACATCCAGGTGTTCCTCACCAAGTCGCTCGGCGTTCCCGAGCCGACCAAGGACGCGCTCGTGCTCGCAATGACCGTCGCAAGCGCTCCGCTTTACGTCTTCTTCGGCTGGCTGAGCGACCGGATCGGTCGCAAGAAAGTGATGCTCGGCGGAATGCTGCTCGCGCTGGTCAGCTACAGTCCGGGCTTCCACGCAATCGCCTCGGCCGCAAACCCGGCGCTCGTCGCGGCTCAACGGGCCAAACCCGTCGAGGTCTATGCCATACAGCAGACCTGCGCGGTTCAGTTCGACCCGGTCGGCACAAGGCGCTTCGACAGCAGCTGCGACATTGCCAAGGGCCTGCTTGCATCGGCGGGCATTTCGTACACCAACCGCACCTATACGTCGGAGCAAGCCCTTATCGCGGTCGGCTCCCAGCAGATCGAGATTCCCGACGGGCGAGGCCTCGATCCGGCCGGACTCAAGGCGCTGAAAGAAGCAACCGGCAAGCAGGTCAAGGCCGCGCTCGCTGCAGAAGGCTATCCCGCGGCTCCGGATCCAGCGCAAATGAACCTGCCGCTGATCTTTTTCTGGCTGATGGTTTTCGCGGTCGCCGCGACTGCGCTCTATGGCCCTCAGGCCGCCGCCTTGGTGGAGATGTTTCCTACCCGCGTTCGCTATACGGCGATGTCGTTTCCCTATCATTTCGGAACGGGCTGGGTCGGTGGCTTCCTGCCGGTGGTCAGCCTCGCCCTCGTGACCATCACCGGCAACGTCTACGCGAGCCTGTGGTACGCGATCTTCTTCACTGCGCTTCCGATCCTTGTCTCCCTTGCCTTCCTGAAGGAGACGAAGGGCAAAAGGCTGGAGGACATTTAAAAGCCTGTCACAAGTCCGCCTCCGTCGCTCAATCCAGACGTAACGGCCGCGACACAATAGGTCCCTAGCTCCCACTGACACACATCAATGGGGGTCAATTCTATGCGCGCCATGCTGCGTTCCGCCGCTCTGTGCGGTGCATCCTGTTTTGCAATGGTCGACCCTGAGATCGCGATCGCACAGGCAAGCGAGGAAGTCGCCAAAGAAGCGAAGACCGAAGACGACGACGACGACCTCAAGGACGCGCGCGAGATCGTCGTGCTCGGGCATATCGGCTATCGCAACCGTACGGAGACGACCGAGCCGACGCTCGTCTACGACACGGAATATTTCCAGCGTTTCGAGCCGCTCACCGCCGGCGATGCATTGAAGCGGGTTCCGTCGGTCAGCTTCCTTTCGGACGTGATCGAGAGCGACGGCGCGCGCCTTCGCGGTCTCGATCCCGGCTACACGCAAATCCTCGTCAACGGCGAGAAAGTGCCCGGATCGAACGTCGACCGCTCCTTCTTCCTCGACCGCATCCCGGCAGAGTTGATCGACCGCGTCGAGATCGTCCGTTCGAACTCGGCGCGCAGGACGGCGGACGCCGTCGCCGGTACCCTGAACATCGTCCTTCGCGACGCCTTCGAACTCGATGGCGGCTATGTGAAAGCCGGTGGCCTCCTGTTCGACGACGGCGACGTGAAGCCCTCGCTCGGCGCAGTCTGGGGCGGAGCGCTTGGCCCTGGCCGGCTGCTGATTGGCGGAACGATCCAGGGCCGCCACAATCCGAAGGACAAGCTCAGCCTTCGCTATGGCGATTCGCCGGAGAATGATCCGGATTTCGAGACTGAGGAATTCGATAACCGCGAAGACCAGAGCGACACCCGCGACGGCACGGATTATAGTCTCAACGGCAGCTACGGGATCGACTTCGGAGCGACCAAGCTCGAGTTCAACGCCTTCTACGTTCACACCGACCGCGATGAGCATGAACGCTCCCGCGAGTATGACGATCGGACTGCCACGACCGGCCCAATCGGCGGCGGCGGCAACCTGCTGACCGACAACGACCAGGCCGAGGACATCAAGCAGGACAATTACAGCCTCGATGCGAAGGCAAGGCACGAATGGTCGCTCGGCGAGACGACTTTCAGGATCGGCTACTCGCGTTTCAGCGAGGACATCGAGACGACCGAGGTCGAGGTCGATTTCGACACCGACGAGGACCCGCCCGAGTTCGGCGGCGAACGCCAGCTCCAGGACATCGAAGACCGTGAATTTTCGCTCGGATTCGACCACAAGTTCGGACTTGGATCTAACGTCAACCTGATTGTCGGTGCCTTCTATCAGGACAAGGACCGCGACACCGACATTTCCTCGTCGGAAGACGAGTTCGAACTGCCGATCGAGCTTCAGCTCACCTACGACCAGTTCGAGCAGAGTCCCGTCGACTTCCCGACCGCCTTCGATGAATTCGAGCCGATCACCGGCGGCCTCAACCGGATCGAGGAACGCCGCAAGGACGCATTCGCCCTGGTCGAAGGCAAGACCGGCATCGCGTCCTGGGAAGCGGGCGTCCGCCTCGAAACCACCGACGTCGGCATCGACGATTTCGAAGCCGAGGAATCTTTCAGCAACGACTACTCCCTCGTGCTCCCGTCCGCCGCGCTGAAGCTCGACGTGACGGCGAGCGACCGTATCAACCTCGCGGTCGCACGTACCAATCGCCGTCCGCGGTTCGACTATCTGTCCCCTGCGCTGCTCGAGGCCGAGCTGGGCGACAACGACTTGCTTGGAAACCCCGCTCTGGAGCCGGAAACGGCATGGGGCGTCGATGCGGGCTTTGAGCACCGCATCGGTCGGACCGGAGTGGTCGGAGTGAACCTCTTCTATCGCAAGGTCAGCAACCTCGTCGAAACGGTAACGGTGATAGATCCGGAAACCGGCGATCCGCTCGAGGGATCGGAGGGTGAAGGCACCTTCGTGCTCCAGCCGCAGAACGCCGGCAGCGGCAAGACCTGGGGCATCGAATTCGACCTGTCGACCAGTCTCGAGTTCGTAGGTCTTCCGGATACCGGCATTTTCGGCAACCTCGCGCTGCTCGACAGCAAGGTGCACGACGATTTCGGCTCGCGCCGGTTCAACGGCCAGCCGAAATACGTCTACAACCTTGGCTTCATCCAGGATCTGAGGAACCTCGCCGCGGCATTCGGCGTGACCTATCGCAAGCAGGGCCCGGCCAGGGATCGCGTCGTCGGCGAGGAAGTGAAAACGACCTACGGCGGCGAATTGGAGGCGTTCATCGAGAAACGCTTCGGTAAGTCCTTCACCCTCCGCGCGGTCGGCCAGAACCTGCTGAACGGAAAGAAGAAGGAAGTCTTCAACAAGTTCGACACAATCGAAGACCAGTTCGACCGCGACTTTGACGAGTATGAGATCGAGAGCGAAAAGGCGGGACCGATATTCCAGCTGGTTGGAAGGCTTGCCTTTTGAACGCTCGAACCGCCGCCGCGGCAGCTTTGCTCCTGTGCAGCGCCTGCGCTGAGGAAGAGCCTTCAAAGGTCGTCCTTGCGCCCGCGCCGACCGTGGTCGCGCGCGGCGAAACGGAGCCGGTCGGGACGTCGAACGCAGATGCGGCCGACGATCCGGCAATCTGGCGGAACGCCGCCGATCCCGCCGCAAGCCTGATCGTCGCGACCGACAAGAAAGCGGGGCTCTACGTCTATGGTCTGGACGGCAAACCGCGCTCGTTCCTTGCCGCGGGACGGCTCAACAACGTCGATGTCCTGGACTTACGTCAACGCGGAGTCCTGGTGGTCGCAAGCGATCGCAACGACGAAGCCAATGCGAAGCTGCAGCTTTATCGCCTCGACCCGGGCACGGCGAAGCTTGTCCCCCTCGGCGCGGTGACCGGCGGCAAGGGCGAGGCCTACGGCGTTTGTCTATGGGACAGCGGCGAGGCGCTCTACGCATTCTCGGTTCTGAAGTCCGGCCAGGTGCACCAGGTGCGCATCGACCTTGGTCCGTCTCCGACCGGGTCCATAGTCCGAACGCTGCGGATGAAAACGCAGACCGAGGGTTGCGTCGTCGATCCCCGGAGCCGGCATCTTTACGTCGGCGAGGAAGACGTCGGCATCTGGCGTTTCGCCGCCGAACCGACTGCGCCGGTCAAAGGCGCTCTGGTCGCTGCAGTTGATGGAAAGCAGTTGATCGCCGACGTCGAGGGCTTGGCGCTCGCCACAATCGGAACCGGTGGGGGGTTCCTTCTGGCCTCGAGCCAGGGTGACAATGCCTATGCCCTCTTCGAGCTTCCGGCGCTTCGGCCGGCGGGACGCTTCCGAGTTGCTCGAGGCAAGTTCGGAAGCGCCGAGGAAACGGACGGCATCGAAATCGCGCTGGGCGATTTCGGCCCCGACTATCCCGGCGGCCTCCTGGTCGTTCAGGACGGCGAGAACGACCCCCGCGCACAGAATTTCAAGCTCGTCGCCTGGGCCGACGTGGTGGCGGCACTCGCGAAGTAGTGCCTAGGGAGCCCAGTGTATGTCGATCGGCTGCTCGGCCTCGGCGAGGACCCGGCCGATCGGAAGCTTCGAGCTCTGGCCATCCTCGATCGCGCCTTCGAGCATCTCGCGCTTGTCGTCGCCGGTCAGGGTGATGAGGACCGTTCGAGCCGACAGGATCGCGGCTCGGGTAAGCGTCACCCGCGGGACGGACGCATCGTCCGGCAATGGGTCGGGCATCACGCCCACTGCCCGCCGGGCCTTGGGAGCATCAAGCGCGTCCTGAAGGTCGGGGCCGGTGAAGATCGATGCCGTATGCCCGTCCTTCCCGACACCGAGCCAAACCAGGTCCGGCGGCCAGGGAAGGTCCTGAAGCCGGGCGTCGGCCGAATTCCCCGCCAACCGATAGTCCGGAATGTCGGCGACGATGGGGATCACCCGAGCGCCGGCCGGGATGAAGGTCTGAGCGATTCCGCGCACGTTGCTTCGCTCGTCGTCCATCGGAACGAGGCGCTCGTCGGTCGGGATGATCGTGACCTGTTTCCAGGGGAGCTTCTTCGAAGCCAGCGCCCTGAAGATGGGCTTGGCGGTATCACCCCCCGGAACGGCAATCAGCGAGGAGCCGCGGGCGTCGAGCGCGCTTTCGATAATGAAGCCAATGTCGCCTGCGACGGCCTCCGCCATCTCGCTGGAGTCGTCATATTCCCACCATTCGGCTTCAATCATCCTAGTTCGCCTGCCTGTATGCCATTTGCGACGACACGGGTTCGCCGCGCCGGTTGTAGGCGGGCCTATACACGAAACGCGCGCTGACCAATCGGCAAGTCATGTCGTCGACCGCCGGATCGCCGCTCGACTGGTAGATCCTGCATCCGGTGACGCGGCCATTCGGAAGGACGGTGAAAATCACGAAAGGCGACGCTCCGTCGGACAATCGTCGGCGCAGGTCGGGCGGATAATCGCGGCTTCGAAGGCTCGGCGACAATAACTGGGCGCGCGTCGCAATGCCTTCTCCACCTCCCCCGCTTCCGCTGCCGGAGCCGCCCGAGCCTGTTCCTGCCCCGGTCCCGCCTGCGCCCGTGCCCGGACCCGCGGCATCGGAGGCGCCCGAACTGGGCGCGGTGCCCTGGCTCGGTGTTTGCGTGGCATTTACCGGCAAGGGGATCGGTGGCTCGATCTTGGGCTTCGGAGCGACGATCGGAGTCGCCTGGTTCTTGATGTTCTTCTGAGAAGCCGCGCCTTCGCGCTCCTTCGGCTTCTGCGACTGCTCAGCCGGCCTGGGCGCTTCGGCGGTGATCGGAGGAGGCGGCGGGGTCTCGGTGATGTCGAATACGCGCAGCACGCTTTGCGGGTCGGCGAGATTCATCCGTCCGGAGAGGTGAAGGAACGCGAACAGGAGCGCGGCGTGAACGGCAATCACCGCCGCGATCGCGCCGCCCTTGTCGCGGGATTTCAGGTCGGAACGGTACATTTCGGCTGGTCAACGACCGTGTCGATGCACGGTTGCCGAGCTGTCGTGCGGGCAGGAAAGCGCCGGGCGGACCGGGTCTGCCCGGCGCTTGCTCGCGGCGCGAGGTGACGTTCAGCGGCTGGTGCTGCTCGAACTCCTGCGGCCGCCGCCATGGCTGGCCCTGCCGCCCTTGCTCGCGATTTCCCGCTGCTTTGCGGGATCCATCGCGGCAAATCCGCGCTTTGAACCGCTCTTCGTTCCGGCCATGTTCTCCTCCGTTGTCCACTACCAACTGTAGCGACGCCCGAAACGCAGCCGTGGAAACGGCGGTTCAATTAGCTGACCTGGGTTAGCGAGATTGTTGTTTGGGCGTTCCTAGCGGCTGATCCTGAGACCAATCCAGAAAGTTCGGGGAGTCGCGCGCTCGACAGCTCCATCGCCGCCGATGCCGGCAACCACCGTCTCGTCGAGCAAATTCTCTCCTCGGGCGACAAGTTGGAAACCGCCTCCCAATGGCCATGCGGCGAAAGCGTCGATGGTCGTTGCCGGTGGAAGCTTTTCGCTGTTGAGATCATCTTCGAACTGATTGCCGACGTGGCGGAGGACGAGGGTTAGCGCTCGGCCCCCCGACTCCCACGAAAGGCTGGCACTCGCTGCAAAACGGGGTGTTTGCGCCGGCCGAAGGCCATCAAGCTCAGTGGCGGGGCCGTCGGCGTCGACCTCCGCATCGGTCAGGCTCATGCCGAGACTGCCGGTGAATGGACCATGCTTCAGTTCGGCCGAGGCCTCGATGCCGTGAACGCGAACCGAATCGAGGTTCTGCCTTTGCCTGTACGTGCCACCTGCCGAAACGAACCCGACTCCCGGGAAGATGCCGGGGCCTTCGCCGAGGGTCACATTTGCAATCGCATTGGAGAGGCGATTCGCGAAGGTTGTAACCGAAACGGTGAGATTATTGTGACTATAAGTTGCGCCAATTTCGCCACCAGCGAGCCGTTCCGGTTCAAGGCTAGCGTTAGCAGCGGTTGCGTCCGGGCCGGCACGAAACGGCCGGAAAAGCTCGTTCAGCGTCGGAATGCGCCACCCCAGATAGGCTGCGGAGCGGAAGGTGAGGCCTCTGACGGTGTCCAGCACCGCTCCCGCCCGCACCGTCGGCCGCCATCCGGAACGGCTCGGATATTGGTCATTCCGAAGCGGAACGCCGCTCGCAATTACCCATTCGACGAGCTCGCCATCCGTGATTCGCCAGCGGTCGAGCCTTCCACCGCCGCTCAACGTCAGGTCGCCAAGGTCGGCCGTGATTTCCCCGAACAGGCCGGCGGTCAGGCTTTCTCCTCCAGCTCTCCTTCGCCTCGTCGGTTCGCCTGCGACATAGTTGAACAACTCGCGGGACTTGCCTTCGCTCTTTCGAAAATCGCCGCCGAGGCGAAGCTCAAGGTCACTGCCCAGCGGCGGGCGTATCTCGAAGCTTCCACCGAACGCGTCGGATGGGACGGAGTCCTGGAGCGACACGCGCGTCGCGGTCGCCCGGCCAGCGCTGAGGCTTGCGAAGCTGCTTCTAAGCTCCCTCCACTGAGCATAGCCGAGCGCGGTCCATTGCCAGTCGCCGTTGCCGACCAGCCTCAGGGCAGCATCGGCG
>DASSFK010000327.1:0-26861 GCA_035694565.1 Sphingomicrobium sp. | reverse complement strand
GAATATTCCGACAAGGTCTACGTCGATTCCTTCACGACGATGCTGCTCGCCGCGGTGGTCCTCCAGCTCCTCCTGAAGGGCACCATCGCCGTCGAGCACTGGGTCGCCAGCAAGTTCAAGAACAAGGTCGGGGGCTGGTGGAAAGCCCTCCGCTTCTTCTGCGCCTGGCTGGTCCTGTTCGGCTCCAAGTTCGTGATCCTCGAAGCCTTGTCCTTCGCATTCTCGGAGGACGTGAAGTTCGAAGGCGTCTTCCACGGGATCGTCTGGCTGATCATCGTCGTCGTGACGATGGTCATCGTCGAGGAACTGGTCGTCCGCCTCTATCGCAAGCTCGCCTAGGCGGCCTGCCTGAGCCGGTCATGGCGGTGCTTCTTGCGCCATGCCATCGGCGGCATCTTGAATTCGGCCGCGAACCAGCGGCTGAAGGAACTGAGAGACGAATAGCCGGTCAGATGCGCGATCGTCACCAGCGAGTGGGACGAGTGCGCCAGATATCGCGGGGCGAGCTCGCGCCGGATGTCGTTGAGCACCTCACTGAACGCATTGCCTTCGCGGATGAGGCGCCGCTGAAGCGTTCGGACAGGCACTCCGAGGCACTCCGCGACCCTCTCGATCGTCGGTGAGCTGTCCTGGATGATAAGCAGGATGACGCTCCTCACCTTGTCGACCACGCTCTCGCCCTTCGGCTTGGGCAAAAGGTTCAGAAGCCGGCGCGCATATCCCGCGAGCGCCTCGTCGGCAAAGGGGTTGGGGCTTCGAAGGTCCTTCGAAGTACAGGACATGCCGTCGAAGCTGCTGTCGAATTCGAGCGAGCATTGGAAGAAGCTGCGAAACGTCGACAGGCATTCGGGTGCAGAATTCCTGAAGTGAATGCAATCGGGCTCCCACGCCGACTCCAGCCCGTCGGAAATCGCTCGATAGGTGATGGCCGAGACCAGGTTCACGCCCTGCGAGCTGTTCAGGCCGGGAACGAGGTTCCACTCCACCACGGCGTTCGAGCCATCGTCGAGGATCGCGACATGCAGAAGCTCATTGAGCAGGTACCGATACTCGACCGCGGCAAGGATGATGTCGCGAACGGTCGCCTCATGCTTGAGGAGCAGGCTGACCGGCCCCAGGCTGGTGAAAGTCCGGCATTTGCCGAGCAGGATCCCGAAATCGTCCCGGCCGGACAAGGTCGCGGACTCCTCGATCAGCGAGAGGATGCGTTCTCCCGGCAGCCAATTTTCCGGATCCTCCAGGGACGTGGGACTGATCTTGGCCTGCCGCAACATTTCGAGGGGGTCGAGACCCACGAAGCGGGCGACCTCCTGATAATTGGTCAGCATGACTGCGCGGGCGCGTAACACGCATCTTCTCCGCAGAAGTTGGCCGGGGACGGGCATAGGGCGCCCCGGCATTCATTCCGTCAATTCGTGGTTTCCCCCAGCAGCTCGTGCCAGGAACGGACTCGCTTCAGGCCAGCCTCGTCGGGCAGCGGATTGCCGTTCCCTCAAGTCCGAGGATTCACGAACGAACGCGGATGATGGTCTTGCCCGGCCGTCGCTCGGTCGGGTTGAAGGCGGCGACCGCCTCGTCGAGGGGAGCGACGGTTCCGATGTTCGTCCGCAGTCGTCCGTCCCGCACCCGCTGGATGATCTCGCCCAGTTGAACGCGATCGGACTCGACCACGAAGGCGATCGCCAGGCCTTCGACGGGCCGAGTCTCGGACGGTCCGACGATGGACACGAGGGTTCCTCCGGCTCGAATCAGGCGCGCGGACCTTTTCCCGATGTCGCCGCCGATGAGATCGAACACCAGATCGACTTGGCCAACATCTTCCAGGACCTCGTTGTCGAGGTCGACGAACGCGTTCGCTCCGAAGTCGAGCGCCGCCTGACGGTCGGCAGCTCGTCCGGTTCCGATTACATGGGCGCCGATCTCACGCGCGAGCTGCGTCACCATCGACCCGACCGCTCCGGCCGCACCGTGCGCGATGATACTCTGTCCCGCCTGAAGGCGGCCGCGCACGAACAATCCCTGCCACGCAGTCAGGCCCGAGATCGGCACGCTCGCTCCCACCGTGAAATCGACGTCTCCCGGCAACGGCGCGAGGTTGCGCGCCTCGACGGCCGCATACTCCGCCAGGGTACCATCACGAGACCAGTCCGTGAGGCCGAACACCCGCTGCCCGATCGACAGACCGGTCGTGCCATAGCCCAGCGCCGTGACCACCCCGGCCAGCTCATGGCCGGGGATCGAGGGTGTTCGGTCGCGGTCGAGGCGATCGGTCCAGGTCGATGGCCATGCCAACTCAGTCCCGACGAACCCCGACGCATGGACCTGAACGACGACGTCGTTGATTGCGGCCTGCGGCTCTGGCCGCCCCACCAGCTTCATTCCGGCCGTTCCGGCGGCCTGATCCGTCACCACTATTGCTTTCATTGGTGGCCTCCACGTGCCGATGCTCGCCCGGACGGCCAACGATCACGAGGATAGTCTGCCGCGGTTGCGCGGGTCGTAGACCGCTTCGGTTACAGCTAGGCTGGAAACTCACCAGCTTCTGATTGCGTTGCATTCGGGCCGGCAATCGCGCGACCGAACCGGTGAGAGCCACGCCGGTCTGCTTTTTCTGGGCATATATCCCGATATCGTTGAGGGAAGTTCAGGATAGTCTTGGCTCTCCTCGAGATGTCGAGCCATTTGTGACGTCTAGCGGCAGATGAAAGTCAAAGTCTCCATTGAAGGACCCGCCGGTCAGTCGATCGAGTATGTCGCCGATGTCTCGCGTAAGGGCGACCTTCTTGAAGCCGCCGGGGTGGCAATGGAAACCTATCGGAAGACGAGTCACGAGATTCCGCTATTCGATTACAGCACAATCAGGATCGAACGCGCCGATTAGCTGTTCGGTTGACGAGCCTGTCTCGCCCGGCCGCTAGTCCCGCCGCGTCAAGCGACGATGTTCGCCCCGCCGTCAATGTAGACGGTTCCGCCGGTGATCCGCCTTGCAAAGTCCGTGGCCAAATAGGCGCAGGCGAAGCCGACATCATCAATGTCCACGAGTTCGTGGAGCGGCGAATGCTCGACCGCCTCGTTGAGCAGGAGCTCGAAGTCCTTCAGTCCGGATGCCGCGCGGGTCTTGAGGGGCCCCGGGGAGATCGCGTGGACACGAATATTCTTCGGGCCAAGCTCATAGGCCAGGTAGCGGCACGCTGCCTCTAGCGCCGCCTTGACCGGTCCCATGACATTGTAGTTGGCCACGACCTTGTTCGCCCCCAGATAGCTCATCGCGAACATTGTCCCGCCGTCGGTCATCAGCGGCGCTGCAAGCTTCGCCATCCGAATGAACGAGTGACACGAAACATCCATCGCCCGAGCGAAGCCCGGAGCGGAGCAATCGATCAATCCGCCCTGCAGGTCCTCCTTCGGCGCAAAGGCGATCGAGTGCACGAGGCTGTCGAGCTTGCCCCAGCGCTGCCGGATTTCGTCGAACAATGCCTCAAGCTCGCCCGGGTTTTCGACATTCAGCGGCGCCATGATCTCCGCGCCCAGAACCTCGCCAAGCGGCTCGACATGGGGCCGCGCCTTGTCGTTGAGCCAGGTGATCGCGAGCTGCGCGCCAGACGCACGGAAAGCTTCCGCGCAACCATAAGCGATGGACTGATCGTTCGCGATTCCGACAATCAGGGACTTGTGACCGGTAAGGATGCGCCGAATGGCGTCCCGCGCCGGCGCGTCAGCTTCGGACATCGGCATTTTCCTTACTGCGCGTAATGGGCCTGGGCCCGAACAGTCTTTCGATCTTCGCCAGGCGCCGCCTGCCCTCTTCGGACGGTTCGCCCGGAGCAAGTGCGACGCGCCGGATCCCTCGAAGGATGCGGGAGCGCTCTTCAGGGTCGCGCGGAAGCAGTTTTGAGATAGCGGCGACGGCCCGGCCTTCATCGAGGCGAAGCAACAGATACTGATCGCGCAGGATGGCCTTCAGTTCCTGAAGGGTGCGCAGGCGGCCGTCCGGCTGAGCATCGTGGAGCTGCTTGAGCATTGCAAAACCTCGCTCGTCGACGCGGCCTTCGCCGAGGCGAATAAAAGCGAGCGCCCTCAGCGCCGCCTCTATCGCTCCGCCGACTTCGAATTGCCTCTCCAGCGCGCCTCGACGTTTCGCCTTCGCTTGCTCGCGAAGCGCCTCGCGCTCGGGGCGGCGGCCGTCCTCGCTGCCTTTGGGGTCGAGACCGACGAGGGCCTGCAGGAATGGCGAGCCATAAGTCAGATGGAATATGCGCTCGGTCATCACGTCGCGCGCCGCACCGAGCGCCGACAAGCTGGCGCTGATAGTTGCGGACATGGTCTTTTCGGCGGCCGCGAACATGTTCACACCGTCAGCCGGCCGCCGTTGCTTCCGGATTTGCTCGGCGCTTTGCGCGACCAGTGCCATGAACGGGTTCTCGTCGGAAAAGATCGCAAAGCGGACGCGATTGGGATGCATTTTCCGAGCCCATTCTCCGAACGCGGGTGGAGTGACGGACCTCACGAGCGGACTCAGATAGGTTTCGTACAACCTGCGGTTGATGGTCGACACGCGATCGACCGCCGCGAACTTCAGATCGTCCTCCGGACTGTTTCCGCCGAGCTTGCGAATGTCGTCCAGCGATCGAGGCTCGAGCCGGAAAAGATGGGCTCCCTGGATGAGGTCGGGGTTGACGGTCGCCTCGTCGATATCCTCGATGACCGCCTCGTAGAGGCCGGGCGGCATCATATCGATCATGTCCATGGCGCTCGTGAATTCGTCGTGCTCGCGAGCGGCGATCTTGCCGGACACGAAGATTCCCAGATGCCCGACATCCTCGTGCAGCGAATAGATGATCGTCTGGCCGGTGGTGATCAGATCCTCGTCGTCGCGATAGACGTCGGTGATCCAGCCAAGCGCCTGCTGGGGCGGCGTGATATTATCGCCCCAGGAGCAGAAAACGACGATCGGCGACTGGATGTCGCGAAGGTCGACCTGAATCCCGTCCGAGGTTCGAATGTCGCCGGACGTCAACTTGTTGCCGACGAATAGATTGTCGGCAATCCACTGCATCTCGCCCGCGTTCATCAGCACTGGGCTGCCCCACCAGGTCTCGAAATCGAGGAAGCGCTCGGCCTCCGTGTCGACCTTCGAATAGACGTTGTAGGGCTTCTCGAAATAGGTGTTTGCCGGGTCCAGGGATTCGAAATTCTGGACGAGGTTCGCACCGTCGAACTTGCCCGCGCCGAGGTCGCCCGAAAGGCTCGTCAGCCAGGTGCCGCCGAGCATTCCACCGGTGTAGCGCATCGGGTTTTTGCCTCGAACGCCGGCCCAGTAGGACAAGGGGGAGCCCGCCAGCAGCAGCGGTCCCGGCACGTCCGGATGCGTCGCGGCCATGATCATGGTCTGCCAGCCGGCCTGACAATTGCCGATCACCGCCGGCTTGCCGACTCTCGGGTGGCGGCGGCCAACCTCCTCGACGAAGACGGCCTCGGCATTCCACACGTCCTCGACCCTCTGCTCCGGCATCGGCTCGGGGAGGAATCCGATGAAATAGCAGGGGTGTCCGTTCTCCAGCGCGACTCCGATCTCGCTGTCGCGCTTCATGCCGCCGATGCCCGGCCCGTGCCCCGCGCGCGGGTCGACGACGATGAACGGGCGCTTTGCCGGGTCCGTCCTCACACCCTCGGGAGGGACGACCCTGACCAGCAGATAGTTGACCGGCCGAGCGAGCGTGCGACCGTCGAGGACCAGTTCCGCATCGAATTCGAGCACGTTCGGAGCGCTCTTCTCCTGCTGTTCCTGATAGATGTTCCCGCGCTGGCGAAGGACGTCGAGGAACAGGATCGAGCGCTGCCAGGCATCGCGCAAATATTCGTGTGCTGGTCCAAGGCTTTGGTTGTCTGACATCGGTCGCTCCGGCTGGACGGGGGAGCATATGGAGAAAGCTCTTGGCCGCTATCCGGAAATCCACTGACGGTCTTCGAGCCCCTTGCCGACCCGTCTCAAATTGTTCGCTTCCCACCGATTTTCCGAAACGATCGGATCCGCCGGATCTGATCTCAAAAGCGTCCCGTCTCCGGCATAGTCCGGATATCTTTCCGTCCGCCGATCCACTGTGGCTGTCTCGACGCTGGGATGTTGATTGAGCTCAACAAGGACGAGGCATGGCGACGCGACGATTGGACAGGAGGGCTCGAACGGCAATTGCGGTTGCGGTTGCGGTGCTCTTCGCTGGCCCGCTCTACCTGGCCGCCAAGGTCGTCATTGCGAAGGTCGGCGGAACGCAGCAGGTCGTCCATCCCGACGATGATCAGCTCGTCATTCTGGCGGACGGATCGACGATGCTTGTCAGGCATGGTTCGACGGGCCGCATCATGGCCAATTGGCTGAGGGACGATCCCAAGGGTCAAAGGACATTCGAGGTAGGGAACGAGAATTTCGCTCCGGATTCGGCGACACTGACGCACGAAGGCTGGGAGCATCTCGCACAATTTTCGCAGATGCTGAAAGCGCATCACACGGTCAGAGCGGAGATCCTGTATTCGGCGCAGCACGGCATTGCCCGTACGACCGAGCTTGAGCACATGCGCGCCGACCGGATTCACGACGAAGCGGTCAATCAGGGCGTGGATGAGGAACAGATTGTGGTCGCGCATGAAGGCTTTGAAGCCGAGCACAACAGCCAAGCCGACGAGGGGCTGGAGGTTGTCCTGATCAACAGGGTCTGACCCCCGGTACAAACGAGCGCGTCCTGACGACATCCTGGTCCCTGATCGGCGCGCTTGGCGGACGTTGGCCGCTGCTTGCGAAGCTCGTCCGTCAAGGATCGGGCGCGGGGCAGTGTAATGTTCTTGGCCTTGCCTCTATCGGGTTAGTTCCCGGTTGTTGACTCGCGCATCCCGACTATGATTCCCTCGTTGAGGGGGAAATTGGAAAATGTGCGGGATCGCCGGATGGTATAGACGCTCCGACCGAACCGTCTCGACTACCGTCATCAAACGGCAGTGCGATACCATCTATTCGCGCGGCCCGGACGACTATGGCGCCTTTGTCGACGGCGATTTCGGCTTCGGCATGCGCCGGCTCAGCATCATCGACGTCGAGGGCGGCCACCAGCCAATGTTCGCGGGCGAAGGGCGCTTCGCGATCGTGTTCAACGGCGAAATCTACAATCATCTCGAACTGAGGCCAGAGCTCGAACGTCTGGGCGCGACCTTCCGGACACACAGCGACACCGAGACCATCCTCCAGGCTTTCGTTCATTGGGGCAACGACACATGGGGCCGGCTTGATGGCATGTTCGCTGTCGCGATCTGGGATCGATTGGCGCGCAAGCTGACGCTTGCCCGCGACCCGCTTGGGATCAAACCGCTGCTGCTGACGGAGCAAAATGGCGGGATCGCCTTCGCGTCCGACCTCAAGGCCCTGCGAGTCTTGCCTGGGCATCGCTGGGAACTCGACGATCGGGCCGTCCACGACTTCTTTTGCTACGGCTACGTTCAGCCGCCCCGATCGATCTTCCACGACGTCCGCAGCCTCGGCCCCGGACAGTTCATGGAGGTCGACCGGTCGAGCAGCCGAGTGCACACCTACTGGAAACCCCGGTTCGATGTCCGGCACGATCTCAGCGAAGCCGAATGGATCGAGGAGACGCGCAGCCGCGTGCTCGGGTCGGTGCGGCGCCACATGCTCGCCGATGTTCCCGTGGGCGCATTCCTCTCGGGCGGCATCGATTCCAGTGCGATCACGGCGGCGATGGTCCGGGTCGCCAATACCTCGATCAAGACGTTCACGCTCGGCTTCCCGGGCACGTCGATCGACGAGACAGCTTCGGCGGCACGAATCGCCAAGGACCTTGGCGTCGAGCACCATGTCCTTCCGCTCGAGCCCGCCGCGGCCGGTGACGTCCTTCCGCAGGTGCAGGCGGATTTCGACGAACCGTGCGCGGCGACGGCTGCTGTCCCCATCTGGCATCTGTCGAGATTCGCCCGGGAGCAGGTGAAGGTCGTGCTTTGCGGCGAAGGCTCGGACGAAATCTTCGCTGGCTACAAGCGACAGCGCACCGCGCTTCTCGCGTCGCGTCTCGCGCCCTTGCTCAATGGTCCGATGCACCTTGGCAAACTGATCGACGCCCTTCCGACCGGCGGAATGGCCCGATGGAATTATCAGGTGCAGAGCGCCCGCCGCTTCCGCCAGTCGGCGCTGCTGGAGAACAATCTGCAGCGATACATTGCGGCCACCGAGATTTCGACGCCGGCCGTTCGCTACCGTCTCTATGCCCCAAGTTTTTGGGCGGAGCAGGAAGGACCCGCGAGGTACAGGACGCTGGAGGCCGAGTATTTCCTGCCCCAGCACCGGTCCCTGTCGCCGCTCGAACAATTGATGCTCGGCGACCTCACCATCCACATGCCTGGCTCGCTCCTCAACCGGCTCGACAAGGGCAGCATGGCGCACTCGCTCGAAGCGCGCGTCCCCTTCCTTTCGCGTGAGTTCGTCGACTGGAGCCTGACGGTGCCGCAGACCATGAAGCTTCGCGGTCGCGTCGGGAAATACGCGCTCCGCAAGGCGATCGAGCCGTGGCTGGTCAAGGATCATCTCGACCGCCGCAAGCTCGGCTTCCAAATTCCCTTTGTTGAATGGTTCCGGGGCGATTTCAGCCGGTTCGCGCGCGAGGCCTGGAACGACAGCGGCGCTCGCCAGCTCGGCTATTTGCAGCCCGATGCGGTCGATCAGCTCTTCGCCGAGCACGCTCGGGGCGAAGCCAACCACGGCCGCATCCTATATGCCATCGCCATGTTCAGCTGCTGGTGGCAACAGTCGATGTGCCAAGGTCAGAGCAAGGCCGCATAGTTCAACATGCTGATTGATCTTCGAAAAGCGGAGGGCCTCGGCCCGCTCGATGCCGACGTCTGCGTGATGGGCGCGGGCGCCGCTGGCATCCCCATGGCCCGCCGGCTTGCCGAGGGCGGTCTCAAGGTCTGCCTCGTCGAAAGCGGAGGCACGGACTTCGAACAGGCCACGCAGGATCTCTACCGAGGCGAGAACCTCGGCATGCCCTATTACGACCTGCACGACTCCCGTCTTCGCTTTTTCGGTGGAACCGTTGCGATCTGGGGCGGCCGATGCGCGGTGCTGGACCCGATCGATTTCGAGGAGCGGCCATGGGTCGCCCACAGCGGCTGGCCTTTCGGCCGCGCAGAGATCGATCCCTACTATCGGCGGGCGAACGCCATCTTCGACGTCGGCGAGTTCAATTACGAAAAGGACGTCTGGCGGCAGCTCGGCGTTGCCGACCCGGGTCTGGATCCGTCCGAGCTCGACGCCAAGCTCTGGCGTTTCGACGAGGAGATGGAACGGTTCACGGCCGCCAGGGCCCGGGACCTCGCAGAATCTCCGAACGTCACCATCCTGTTGCACGCAAACGTCACGGACATTGCCAAGACCGAAAACGCGGACTCAATCGCGCATGTCGAGGTGCGCTCCCTTGAAGGCAAAAGCCTGAAAATCCGCGCCAGGCAGTACGTGATGGCCTGCGGAGCGATCGAGAACTCACGGCTCCTTCTCCACAACGACATCGGCAACAGGCACGACAATGTCGGGCGCTATTTCATGGAACATCCAGCCGGACGAGTTGCGAAGATCGAGACTCCGGAGCCCTATGAACTGTGGGCGCTGTTCCAGAAGCGCTTCTTCCGCAGTGGCCCGCCGCTTGCCCCCGCCTTGCGCCTCGCGGACGACGCGCAGCGCCGGCACGAAGTTCTCAACAGCATCGTCACGTTCAAGCTCCAGCGCGACCCGAAGCACGGCGTGAACATGAGCAGCGCCGTCTACAATAAGCTCCGCCACAACATTTCGCCCGACCGCAAGGGCCGAATGGCCGACCACGTTTATCGCGCGGTACGGACAGCATTCCACCGATCGGTCAGGAACTGGTTCGAGAAATTTCGCGCCAACAGCGGCCGAACGCATCTCTATGCGATCACGCGTGGAGAGCAGGCTCCAAATCCCGACAGCCGCGTCGTCCTCTCCAAGGACCACGACTCTCTCGGGTCACCGCGGGCGGATCTCATATGGCGCCTCAGCGACATCGACAAACGAACCGCCCGCATCTTTCCGGAAGTCATGGACCGCGAACTGCGCCGCCTCGGCAAAGGCAGCGCAACGCCCACCAGCTGGCTGTCGGATCCCGATCCGCAATGGCCGATCGACTATACGGTCGGGAATCATCCCTACGCCAATTATCACCAGCTCGGCGGAACTCGGATGAGTAGTGATCCGACTATAGGCGTAGTTGACCCGGACTGCCGCGTTCATGGCTACGAGAATCTTTACGTCGCCGGCGGATCGATCTTCCCGACAAGCGGCTGGGCAAATCCCACGTTGACGATCGTCGCGCTGGCGCTCCGGACGGCGGACCACTTGCTCACGCGCGTGCGGCCCTGATCGGCCTCGAACGAGCGGACAGCCTTTCGTACCGGGTCCCCGACGCGCGTTTTCAACTTCTTGTGCTGTTCAGCGTACAGGATCCGCAGGGAAAATTCGGGCGCCCGCCAGATAAGAATTAGCTGCCGAAAACGGCCGGGAACTAGGCAGCGGCGCTCTGCTCAAGCATGCGGATGCGTTCTTCGCAGATAGTCTGGACCGCGCGTCCGAGCTGCTCGACGCAGCTGCTGAGCCAGATCAATTCTTCTGCCGAGATGCGATAGTGCTTGGAATAGCGGGCCTTCACATAGGCGTCCTTGAGCTTCTCAAACATTGCTCGCTCTTTTCGCGTTTCCATCGGCCATACGCGCGACAGTCGACGATCCAACCGCTCGGCTTGCGCGCGGAGGAAGCCCAAGTTGTGAATGTGCGGCGTATAGAATGTGCAGACCAGCAACACGCAGTGATAGAGAAACTCGGTCGATTGATGCAGATCGAACACGGCCTCTTTCAGTCTACCTTGCCCTTGTACGTATCGTGCCGTCTCCAAACGGCCTGCGGCAGCTGGAAACCACTCCTCGTAGTACTCTTTCGCCATGGCGAGCGCCTGATCGGGCGTCTGCGGCTGAGGCTCGGCAAGTTCGCTGTTCTCACTCTGGTAGATCGCGATTCCGTCCCGTACCGCGTCCATGAAAAAGAAGCGGCCTTCCCTGAGGCCGTCGTTCACTTCCTGCAGTGTGTGGACGATGAAATTGACGGGCGTCTTGAGGGTCCGCGTGATCGCGAGCTCGCGGTTCAGACGCTCCTCGGCTTTTGCCCAGAACTGCACCCGATCGGTCAGTCGGCGATCATTGACGATGATCAGAAGATCGAAATCGGACTGGTAGCCCTTGGCGGTATGCGGCTCGTCGACCCAGTTCCCGCGCGCGTAGGAGCCGTAGAGGACGATCTTGAGGATGCGCCCCTTCTTCTTCCAATCCATGGTCGCGAGCGAGCGGGACTCGTCGAATTCCTCGAACAGGATCTCGATTACGCGCTCGAGCTCGCGCTGCTTGGCCGCCGGCAGATGATCGAGGTTAGTGCGCATGACGTGTTGGTCCCCGTTTCTGGAAGGCGATGCAAGTCGCTGACCTCCGCAACGCATCCTCTTCTCTCGATAGGGCCCGATGTTCGCCGCAAGAGGCTATGCCCTGCCTTTTTCCGGGCCAGCTCTCATTGCCTCCCACGGTGACACCCTCAGGGCACTGGCGAAACGCTAAGGGGAACGGGAAGGGGTCGCACTGCAGATCCCCACAGGAGTCCCGTAGCGATTCACTGGGTCTCATTCGGGAGCCGGTGGCTACTTGGGTAGCGAGATGGCCCTAGAGGCTCTGTACGGACTCCTAGCCAAGAGGAGGAGGCGGGGGCTCGCTATGCTCCCACCCATCAAGCTCCTTGAGCCACGCCTCAATCTGGCGAGCGCGGCGAACGCCCACTTCATTTGCTAGGCTCTCGAAGCAATCCCGAGCGCCGCGCCGGTACGCCTCTCGCTCATCGCCTTCATCGTACCGCATCCTATGCCCCCTTCTGTGAGGCCAGCTCTTCGATCCGCTTTAGGATCGCGGTCTCATGCTTATAAATGTCGATGGGCTCCGTGACCGGCACCCGCGTCTCATCCTTGTCGTCAAACGTACCAAGGTAGCGCGCCGTGGGGCTGTTGAAGTGGAGCCGAGCGACTGTCCGGCGATTGTTATCGTCCAGCAGGATCGCACAGTAGGACTTCGCATCGCGCATGATGATGCGCTTGGGATCGACCAAGCGAGAAGCGATGGCTCGGACTATGTTGAAGCCATCCACCTCGTCTTGGGACGTGAAGGTGGCCTCAGCTGCCTCTTCCTCTCCCTCGCCCTCGTCCGTTGGATTGGTGGCGGTGAGTGCGGAGGCGAGCCGTTCGTTCACCTTGTCCCGAATAAGTGACGAGACCGATTGAACAATGAGGCTGCGGAAGGTGTCGGTTACCTGCTTGGTGAGACGGCCAGGGTGTATCTTTGCCGCGAACAGCCGAATGAACTCTTCCGACGGCTCCTGAAACTCATCCTGAAGCGCCTTGTAGACGAGTGACTGTAGCTTGAGGTTGCCTGCCGCCTGAACGATTTTGTCGATGTCGAAGTACTGCTTGGTGAAGCCCTCAAGGGTCTTGAGGTCATGTTTCCGAACGGCGTCCAGCTGCAGCGTGAAGAACGGCTTGTCATCCATCCTGTTGGGCGAGTCGATGTCCGAATAGAACTTATAGACTACGCCATTGGTGAGGACGGCAACGCGGGTGTCCGTGGTGGAAAAGTAGCGGTAGAGCTGCGAAGCGTTGTTTAGATTTAGCTCCGAGTTGGCGGGCTTACATTCAATCAGCATACTGATCTTGCCGTCGCGACAGATCGCGTAATCTACCTTTTCGCCCTTCTTGGTCCCCACATCACAGGTGAACTCGGGAACGACCTCGCTGGGGTTGAATACGTTATATCCGAGAGCCTGAAGGAAGGGCATGACTAAAGCGGTCTTTGCTGCCTCTTCGGTAAGCAGTACCTCGCGATGCTCTCGAACAACCTTGGCCAACTCCGCAACACGCGTTTCCAAGTCCATGAGACCCCCTCATTCGGCAGCAGGAACCTAGTTCATTGCCCCTGATTGGCAAGGCCGGAGGGGAGAAGGAGCCTTTTGGAGCCTTGGGGTACACGAAAGGGGTACACGCTGGGGCACACAGCGGGTTCTAGCGCTCAGCTAAGTATCTTGTTTTCTAAGGATTTTCCAAGTGGCTGCGGCACTGGCGGAGACGGAGGGATTCGAACCCTCGGTACGGGAATTCCCCGTACGGCGGTTTAGCAAACCGCTGGTTTCAGCCACTCACCCACGTCTCCGGAAGTAGCGCCGGGCCGGGCTATATAGTCCAGAGCGAAGAGGATCAACCAGAGCCCCGGCCGGATTTTCAAGACCGCAAAACGGCGGCCAGACCATCATTAGCGACCATTATACGCCGAGGGCGCGCGACGAGTTCTTAATCGCCGCCACCCTGGCACGCCGCAACAAAGTCTGCCGCGTCTGCAGGCCAGAGCCCAGTCCCTTGTTGTTTTTCAAGCTCTGCCTCTACATCGTCGGGAAGGTTCATCAGAAAATCGACGCCGGTGAGTTGCTCAATCTCGTCGACTGTCGTCAGAAATCTTGCATGATTGAAGGGTTTGACGGAGTAACCCGGCCCTACCTGAGGATAAATGAAAGCCAAGAAGTTTGGGCGATCTGGAATTCCGCTTTCGCGAATGACGATTTTGAAAAGCGCTTCCGGTATCGCGACTGGGAACTCGCCGGGATCGCCCAAGTGGGCGTACGCATGACGGTCGGCGAAAATCGGACCCGTGACAATCCAGACCGCCCCGTAGTGCTGCGCCCAGGCACCAGTAAGGTTCTCAAGATCTAACCAAATGCCGGCATTGAACGACTGACGCTGCGGCACAGCGTTGTAGAACGTGTGGGTGTTCCACTCAGCGTCTTCGCCGAGCCTTTCGGCGAGCAGTTTCATCGCCAGATGACCGCGCGCGAACCAAGAGGGATGTGCATTTCGGAACTGGGTCGTAGTCGCATAGGAACGGTCGTCCGGCATTACCCCGTTATCGTGGAGAGTGCTGTCCGTAATCCACTTGTTCGGTCGGGCGTGTGTGGGGACACATTGTCCAACAAACCGTTTGACTTCGTACGCGACCCATTCAGGTACACCTAAGGCGTCTGGTCCGCCGAAACTGTCGTCATCATCGAGACTGTCGAAGCTGCTTCGATAAGCCCTGAAATCCTTCACAATCCCGTTGCTACTCGTGCCCCATCGATCGTGTGTGTAACTGGGGTCCAGAATATTTGGTTTGAACGTTTGGCTATGAAGTGGGGTCGCTGTGCCTACCGCCATGGCCAAGACCAGCCGCAAGACAGTTAGGGGGCCGTTCCATACCAAGCTCTCCTCAAGCCTGTTCGGGCGTGCCTTTGCGCTGACGGCTGAAAAGACGTTCCGCGTTTTCATGTGCCACTCCCAATCAAGAAAGATTCGGCAATCTGTGTTGGTGAACCACTGCGGGCAGTTGATTGTTGTCAGTCAGTTGAGAGAGATTGCTGGTAAGCACCGAAGGCTCTCGCGAAGTTGCCAGCGGCAGCAGCGTTCGAAAATTGGTATTCCTCTTCGATCCCTGCAGAGCTTGTGAAAACGAGGCGTCCGTAGAGGCAGACGGGAATCGCATAATTGTTGCTGAACCGTCGGTCGGGACTTCCGTCCTTGTTTGTCTTCGCCCACGTCTGATCAACAACGTGCGCGTCCGGTGGAATGGCATCCTCCTCGATGAACCGCACGGCATTGTACTCAAGCGACAAATCTCGCAGGTCGATGAGCGCAAACGCTCCGTCGGCACGAGGCATTATGGCGACGCCAGGATAGATCAGAAGGTCCTCACCATTGACGTTCTGAAACCGCATCGGCCGACCTTCGAACTTCACCAAATTGGACGTCGAGAAATCAACCTGGACGAGATCACGAGTCAGCATTCGAGCAGCCGACGTACGTTCGATAACGCGATCTGTATTGCGGTCGGAAGTTATGTCCCACACGCTACTAGTCGTGCGCAGAACGTCGAAAGTTCGCACAAGGGCGGCATAGGCTTTTTTCGCTGCATCGTTCGTCTCGAATTTGATCTCAACATGAGTGGCTTCGAGCCACTGCTTCAGCCGCTCCACCTCAACGTTCGTTCCGGGAAGAGCGCTCTCTAAGTCTGCGATTCTGTTCTTGTAAAAGTAACGGAAGATGCTCCGCTTTCGGCGCTCCAGATCGACCGTTTGGTTCTTAAGAAGCAGTTGAGCCTGGTTCAGATCACTCGAAATTTCTTCGCGCTGGCTTCGAGCTTCGGCAACCATTTCCCGTAGCTCTCGCAGGCTCTCGCTGGTCAGTTGTTCGACTGACGCGGAACCGATTTCTCGCATCTTCGCTTGCCAGTAGGTCGCTGGCACCGGTTGCGGGAAAGTTGGCTCTAAAGGAGCGGGCGGCAACGGATCGCAGTCTGGAATTGCGGGCTCAACATTGGTTTGCCGATGTCCCAAGCTATGCTGTGTCCGATACGAAAGACCCGTACCCGGGAGGCCAACCGTGCTGCTTAGACTCCGTGGACCGATGTTCAGCGTGGCTCCCGGAGCGCCGAAGCTTGCACTAATTCCTGTCTTGCTCAGGTTAAGGTGAACACCCGGGAACAGTTTGAACGTTTGCCGAAATCTCAGCCCCATGTTGTTCTCTCTGTCTTCAGCGCCGGCCTTCGATGAGGTTCAGCGGTTAGCGACGCGAGCGTTCTCTTCCGACCTTCTGCTATAGCCAAGTCGCAACGCCGCCATGATGGCTGCAAGTTCCACGCCTGCTCTGGCTAAAACTATAGGTTCCATCCCGGCATTTTGCCGAAGCACCTGGAGGAGCTGTTGGTGCTTTCCTGGGACGCGGGACGCAATTGCCACGCGAATTGATGTAGCTGTCGGCGCCGCAATAGCCGGACTGGTTACCCTTTGCTTCAACTGGCGCTGCCGAAATCAGAAACGCCGACGACGCCGCGAAGGTGAGCGGCGACAGTAGCGCTAGTGCAGCACCGAATATGCCCTTGAACATTCAAATTCGCCTTTGGTCGTGCCCGCAGAGCGGGCATTAGTCATACCGACCTCGGGACTCCAAAGAGCCCCAAAACCAAAAGGGGCGATCTCAGCAGGGCGAATAATAGGCGCAGGTCTTGCTGCTCGAGTCATCCGACTGGCTCGACGATGAGGAATACGGGTTCGAGCCGTATGAGCCGTTGGAATGGCTTGAGGAACCCGAACTGTAGGGGTTCTTGGTACCTGGCTGACCAGTGTAAGGATTTACGTTCCCGCGCGTCGAGTAGTTGTTATAGGGATTCCCGTCGGGTGCCGACCGGTAATGCGGGGCAACATAAGTGCCATTCTTGGTGGTGTAGCCGTTTACGTGGACTTGCGCCGACACAGATGCAGAAACGGCTAATGCAGCCAGCCCGAAAATGATGAAACGCATACAATCCCCCTCGCTTGGGTTACCCGAGCGCAAGGAGGTTATTACCTTTGGCCGCAGTCGGCAAGATTAAAGCAAAGTAAACAGCGAAGCGTCGGCGTATTGATGTGCTGCCTAAGTTGGAGACGGGAGTCCGCTCGGGTCTTGGTCGCCTGGTGTCAGTTTAAATTGGCTTGGCGCCCTTCGTGCTGCACTTTGCGAAATGACCTTTCGCATCCCGACATTTCGTCGGTTTGGCGGGGGCCTTCGTGCACTTCGTGAACTTACCTTTTGCGTCGCGACAAGTCTCGGCGCTGACCGGCGCAGAAGCGGCAATCATGCCTAATGCTGTCAGAGCGATGATGAACTTACGCATCGATTTAAGTTCCCTCTAACTCGTCCATTTGGTGGAAAGCTGCGAGATCGTTCCCGACATCCTAGGGTTGGAGACCTGTCTTCCAGATGTCCGCTACATGAACTTTGAAAGGATGTTGGACAGGCCGCCACCATCCTGAAGTAAGGAGGCAAACATGCCGAGCGATCCTTCGCCACCGATCTGCTCAACAATTTCGTTGAGTTTGTCCGTCGGCAAACCGGTAGTCTCAGAGGCGGTGCTGATCGTGTCGCCCTCCTGCGTATGAGCGTGACCTAAAGCCGCGACGGCGGCCTCGACTTGTTCTGGCGTTAATCCCACCTTGGCAGCGAGGTTCTGCACGGTCGCGGTGTCGCTCACCTGGCCTAGAATGGAGTCCAAAAGGCTCATGTCGATTCTCCTCTGCAGAAGACGCAACCTTGCTTTGGTGGTAGCCCAATCGAGAAAGCATTGCGAACTGAGCGTCAAGTATTTCGTGCCCGCGTATTTCCAGTATGCTCGACGATCATGGAACCGCCGGACACACCAAAGATCGAAAGCGAGCCCGTTGTTGCCAAATGGGAACTATGGACTGTCGCGCAGATGCTGGTCTCGACCCAAGGTGACGACGCTGAAGCCCATGCTCAAGCGAAGCTCGCTGAGTCTCAGGATCAAAACGACGAGGCAGGCGAAATCGTCTGGTCCGGCGTCATTACGCAGCTAAAGCGTATTCGCGAAGGCAAGTGACGCTCTAGGAGATCACCTAAATCCGATTGTCCTCACCGCTCCGACGTAGAAGCAGGAGTCTCGCTTTCTGCTTGCGTCGAACTAGTGAATCCGCACTGCCTCTGCTCCATCGGGATCTGCTTGGTAATCCGGGTGGCATTCTCTGCGTAGGCCTCGGTCACAGAGCCCTTATTCACGGTCTTGCCACGCAGCGGGCTAACATCATTGCAGAGGTGGAAGACGTGTGGAGTCGACGACGTCTGGGCTCCGTTTTCCGGAGCGATCCAGTACACAACATCTTGACCGGCCGGGTGTGTGGCATCCTTCGTCGCCTCAGCCACCGTACTGGAGTCTTTGGCGATGTCCTGCGCCTGAGCGGCCACCTCGGGTGAACAGGCGGTTGTCGGCTGGCCAGACTTAATCTGGCTAGCACACTCATTCATGTCCTTGGTGTATTGCTCGACCGACGGCGGATTGAAATCGATTCCGACTGTTGTTGCGATCACTGCCAAGACAGCACCGATCCCGCCCGCGATCTTCTTGTTCTTCGGATCCATGTCCTTGTCCATGAGGATCAGGACAATCAGCGGCAGAAAGGCGATCACGGTGATGATCGCGCCGAGTTGGTTTTGGAAGAAGAACTTGGCCTTATCAGCCGCGCGTGCAGGATCTTGCTTGTTGGCAGCCTTCCACATCAAACTTCCGGCGATCGCGAACACTGCGATGGCTACTAGTAGGCCAATTAGCAGCCCAAGATTTCCGTGATCGAACTTGTGCTGGCGAAGCAGGACAATTCCGGCGATCTCGGTGCCGATTGCGACGATCCATGAGAGCGCGGCGAAAATGCGGAGGCGCTTGGCAGCGGACGCTTGGCCCTGGGTTGCCCGCCAATCTTTTGTGACGTCAACCTCGGCAGCCGGCTTATTGTCGGACATTTTCAGATCCCCCAAATCGACAATTCTGCATGACGAACGTCGAACGGGAACCTAACCCGCCACGGCGCACGAAAACCTCACAACAGCTTCAAGCTACGTGAGTGGATTGATGTCCGCAATGGTGAGGAGCAGACATAAAACCCGGTTGGCGGCGGCGTTCTCGATCCGACCGCGATCCGGGGTACTCAAGCTGCCTGCTTAGGTCGCCTAAAGCCTTCTGATAAGGCTCTTGATCCAGCTCATGCTGAATTCGATGGCCCATTCCGTTTGTTGTCGGGTTAGGCCAGGCATCGTCTCGCTGCCCGGTCCGTGGCCGAAGGGGTTCCGCACGTGTGTGAAGAACTCCTTCAGGCTGGTGACTTCCCAAGTATCAATGAAGGCATTCTTCTTGGCACCCAAGTGATCAATGAAATTGTATGCGCCGCGCTCTTTCCCTGTGGTCCAGCCCTTCAACCCGCAGATGATTTTAATTGCGCTCTCCAGCGACCTAGCAGCGTAAAACGACGGATCACGTCCATCCGAGTCTCTTAGGTCCAGCGCTTCCTTCATGTCCGTGTCCACGTTCACCCATCGGGGTTCAGCGACAAGCGTCCAAAAAGGATTCTCAACATTGGTTTGAACAAGCTCGTCCGTCAAAACCTGAATGAAGCCGTTATGATAATGCAGCGGGAAACCAGCCTGCCGAAATCGCGCATTCAGTTCTTCCACGTTCTGACGGAACGCGTCTGCAATTCCGCTCCGCATTTGACGGATTTGCTCGCCGAAATCGCTCGCCATAGGCAGCCTCCCCACACCAGCGACGGGCAGGGGCGGCTGTTTTGGAGACTTGATTGGCTCTGCCATGATAACTGCAATGTCTTCCTCCCTCTGTCGGAAGCCAAGCTCCACCAGACTAAGTCGCTCTTTGATGTGCCGATCCACATCGCCGGTCGAGGCGGCCAACATCCACTTCTCACATCGTTCTGATGCGTTGTTTTGGTAACTTTGCTGGACGTCGTTCCCGTTCCACTTTGATGTCCAAAATACCCACTGCGGGGCCAGCTCGGTTAGCCCAAGCTCGCGAGACAGACGCGAGTGTAAAGCTGTCCAAAACTTCTCCGGAACGCTGCCGTTCTTGGCCTCCTTGGGATATGGGCAGACGTCTTCGTTCAAGATGCGGGTGGCCTGCACCAACAAGCGACGGTCCCGTTCTTCGAACGCATCTCTCAGCGGCGCGCCTTCGTATCTCCGTGCAAAAATATCGATGAGCATTGGTCAACAAGAACAGACGCCAATCCGCGAGGCAAGTCTTGCCAATACATCTATCCACAGGTGATCCGGCTAGTCGATGTTCACGAAACGTTCCACCTGACCTACCGAGCGGGAATGTCCACGAAACACGTCCGCACGACCGGCGACCTCGTGTGCTTCCGCGCATCCCTAAAGATCGATTGTAGGGGGGTGCGGAGCTTCGCGAACCCTCTCCGGGCCGGAAGCTATGGACGCGTTCGGATTGGCGTCCCTGTCCCACGCTAGAGACCGGCGAAATGCAAGCGCTGCGGAGAAAAAGCGGCACGGATCGTGGTGCTGTCACCGATTTGATCGTCAACGGCGACCGGGTCCATCAGCCAACAGGTTCGGTACAACGAGGTCAGATGGACTAAGGGCCAGTTGCTGCTTGAGAACAGTTACGAGGCCCTGCGTCACGCAGTCCACTAGGACGTCTGGCCAATTTATGGTGCCGAAGTCCTTGAACAGGCCATTTTCCACTGCCTGTCCGTGGCCGGTCCAAAGCTTCCGATCAGGGCCTGGGTATTTGCCGGGAGTGCCGCGTGCCTCGTGAGTGAATGAGTTTCTCAGCTTATAGAGGAAGCGCAGTCTCTCCTTGTCAGTGGTCTCGATGCGCGATCCCTTGCTCAATGCGCCGGGAGCAGGGGGCAGCGGATATTTCTTAATATCGACGCTATCAAAGAGCTTCTGTCGTTGACCGCTGTCCAGCGTCTCGTTGACGAAGCGATAGAACGACCTTTTCGTGCCGTATTTGTCCAGCCATTGCTCGTACAGTTCCTTGGCGATCTTGATCGGATCGCTGCTCGTCAACTTGGAGACGTCCGGGCCGTCATCCTTCTTTCGGTCGAGCCAGCTGCCGAAGTCAGTCCAACCGTCCGATTGGCCGAGTATGTCGAAGCAGGTCAGCAACAGATAGTTAATGAGTGGAGCAGAGTGCCACCAAATCTCTTTTTCAATTTCTGGTCGCCGCAGCAAAGCGACTAGATGGAGCCGTTCGGCCACCGCTAAGCATTTCCCCGGAACGCTTGTGTGCCAAGTTTCCGCGAGGTGGAGTTTTCCAATGGGGACGTCGCCCGCTGCGAAAAATAGCGCCCGCCGCACCTCCTCCTTGGAGAGCGCTGTGCCAATCGCCGCACTGATTCTGTTTACATCATGCTCTGCGACAACAAGACTATTTTCGAGAGGTACCGACCAGTCTGACGGCGAGATCCAGCCTACGCAGTATTCCACCGATCCGGGCGAGGGCTTGTGCGAAAATACCGGATCGTCGTCTGCCCTCTTTAGCACGTGCACGACACCTCCAATTTTCAGGAGGTTTGTGTCGTATTCAACGCTGTAGTTTGTTCCTTCGAGCGCAAAGTTGACTGTCCTTTTCACCATTTGCCCAATCGACCACGACTAGTTTTTTGCGCGACTCGGAGTCGGCTCGGGCCGCCCCTTCGAGAATGAAATGTAAGGCTCAAACTGCTAAGTGGTCGGATCGAGACCAAAGTCGCGGAATTTGACGGTTTGCCTCAATACACCACGATCCATGAGCTAATCCGCGACGGCATGGACATGCTGATCGAGTGTCGGAACTGTCGGAGAGTAGAACGGGCCGATCCCGAGGACGCAAAGAAATATGTAGCCAGTCTACGCCAAGGAGATGCGTATCTGACGGCTCAGCGAATGCATCCCATCTCGCATGGTAACCCCGACCTGACGCTTCGCAATATCATGGACGGAATAAGCTGCGATTTCTGCGGTGCGAGTGATTGGCAGATCGATGCGATCAAAGCGCAGAGAGCCGATGACGAAGAAGATCAATGAGTGGCGACGAGACGTGTGGTCGACGGTTGGTGAAGGCCCACTACAAGAGCTCCGAAGAAGTCCGATCTCACAATGCCGGAGCGTCCTGCTTCAAGAGTGAAAGAAAGTTCGCGCCCTTTTGGGGCAGTAGTCTCTCCTGAAGCAAACCCTCAAAAAGCTGGGTTGCTTCAGTTCGCGCAGCATTGGCATCCTTGGACCGGTTTAGGCCCGCAGCAGCCTGCCACTTGAAGAAAAGCGCTAGGCCCAGTTGATATCGCGCCAATCCATATGTCGGGTCACTCGCGACTTCGTGCCTAGCAAATTCAACGAATTCGTCCGCAACCTGACGAGCATCTTTAAACCGACTCTGAACGTTCGCGAGTTGTGCAACTGCTTCTAAACTTGAAGCGTACTCGCGGCGATAGACTCCACTAGATCGGTCCACATTCCACAGGCTCCGACTTATCAATAACGCTGTCTCAAAAAGCGGCTGGGCGTCAGCCAGCCTCTGATCGATTGCTGCAATTCTGCCCGCATCTCGATACGCAATAAGTTCGTCCAAGCCAGCTTCTGTACTATGAGGATTCATCGCGCTTAGGCGACGGTAGATACCAAGCGCTTCATCAGCGTGAACTCGGGCATCGTCGAGTAGACCGATTTCACCTTCGAGATTGGCCACGCGAGCGACGATTCCACCCAGATCTCGATACGGTCCCTGCATCTTGGGCAACTCCGCTTGAATCTCTCGCCTGATCTTCAATGCCTCATTGAAAGCGTCCGATGCCTTTTCATAATCGTGAAGAGAACGTGCCACATCACCGACGTCGACCAATGCCACCGAGACGTTTCGCTTCGTCATCATTGACGGATTCGCGTCGTAGTTCTTCCTCGCCAGATTGAGCCCTTCAGCGCGGATGGAAACAGCATCCGCCCACTGACCCTCTCTAGTCGCGCTCTCGCCAAGTTCGTCTAGGGCAACACCACGTTCAATCGGATTGGAGGCGATCTTCTTTGCTTTCTCGGCTGCTGATGCGGCTGATCGAGGATCTGCCAAGTCCAAATGAAGTCTGCTTAGATGGATCCAGGTCGCGAAATTGTCGGGATCGACGGCGGCAGCTTCAAGCCATGCTGACAGGGCTTCACGCGTCGTTTTCGTTCCGTTGTCCCGTGCGTCGAGGAATAAATAGGCAATCGTCCGCTGCTTCATGCCATTGATTGCGCGCGTACCGGCGTCGCGCGACGCACGCTTTACGCGCTCCGAAATTTGAAGCTCGTCAAGCGCACTCGCGTCGCCGCGGGAATAACGTTCCAATTGCGCCTGCTCGTCCGGGTCGCTGCTATCGAGTAGGCCGGTTAATCCCTCTCGAAATGCACGAATAGCGATCGCATACTCGTGATCCTTTTCTTCTAGCTGCCGAACGAGGTCAGCCTGCTGGGACCTCAGGCGGCGAACCTCCTGATTCAATCGCCGGCGTTCTCGTTCAGTTTGAGCCTGCTTTCGCAGTGCCTGCTGTTTTAACTTCACCTCCGCGCCGAGTTTGAAATACGCGGACTGAATCTGCACATTGGCCTTTTCAACTGCGTCCTTCGTGATCGATGCGCCAATCAGAATGGCGGTTCTGATGTCCTCCTTCGTCGTTGCTTCGGGCACGGTCACTACCGCCACAACTGCTTTCGCTTGGGCCGCCGGGACGGCAATCAAGGTGCTCGAAGCAAGCAAATAAAGGCCACCGTTTAGGCACTTCGATAAAGCTAATGAGCGGGACATACGCGCTTCATGTTTGCAACGATGAACCTGCATTCTGCGGTTCCTGTTGAGAAGCATGCGTAACCGTCCGGTCTTTGCTCACAAGTCGGTTGGCCCTTGCCATGTAAAAACTTGCTCTTTGACTTCTGCCCGTCAAGCGATTGTGCAATTGCTGAACAATCCGCCGCAGCCTGCTCCGCTGCCTCCTGATCCAACAACTCCAAGGCCTGGGTCTTCGTCGGCCGCGGCACCGTCCAAGAAATCGTTTTCGGAATACGCATGGGACTTTCGCCTGGTTGTCCGATCCCAAGGTCAAATCGACGCCTCGCTTCATCCGCATAGGCTCCGCCGCGTAATGCAATTTTTCGGAATGCCGAGCAGTCCTCACCTTGGCTGACAGCGGCCCATTCGGCCTCTTCTTCGGTTGAAGGTACCTTACCGATTCCAGCAAATCGGCAAATTCCCTTGGTGAACTGAAATCCGCATCCCCACGATGCAATCGACAAGGTGTCAGCGAACAACGAATACGCAAGGATCAAAGTGGCGACGGTTATGCGCCGCTTCCACGTTGCCGCGAGCCAAGTTGCTGCTCTGACGATGAGGTCGATTAGTCCAGTAACGAACCGCCAAACCGCGCACAAATCATGCCTCAGCGATTCATGCGCACGCTGAGGGTCAAAGACACGAGCAAGACGAACAAGTCTTCGTTTGATCCAAATCCGCATGCGTCCCTGCTATCAGCGAGAAACTAACGACGAGCGACCCGATTACCAGCGTGAACCGGATTTACGAGAGTATCGCTACGCCTCACTGCGGTTTGAGCAGTTCTACTGCAAAGATGTATTCTTTATCCGCGCTCTAGACGCTGCCAGCATCTCGCAGCACTTTGGCAATCTCGAGGACCCAGGGGAAGCAATGACGGTCGAGCCGAAAAGAGGCGGAGACAAATTAGATGGCATCAAGCGTCAGAGTTTGATCGACTACGCTCACTCGATGAACGATTTCAGCGCTAGTGTTTTCAAGTGGACACTTGGAGCGCTTCTCGTTGCGAACGGAGGCGCAATACTCGCAGTCCTGAACTCGGAGGACCTCCGCCAAGTTGCCTTCAGCGATACAGGCGTGTTGTTCGGATCAGGTCTCTTTCTCGCCATCGTCGCAGGGTTCTGTTGGACGTTCGGCCTAAGTGCAGCTTCATACGATTTGCTGCGACGCGCTTGGAATCCAGAGCCACTTAAAAACGACGACTTTGAAACTCATAAGCCGAAGGGCGCGACCGTGGCTTGGGTGGGGGCTGGTCTCGTCGCTTGCATCGCATCTTTCGTGGTTTTCGCTCTTGGCTGTCTGAACATGTCTTTCGTCCCCGACGAGATTTCATGGCGGAAGGCCAGGCAGAATTACACTGACGCGACTGATCGGTTTGTTGCGGAGGTGGAGGTTTACTCCGATCTCAGCAAAGACCCTAAGACGACCCCAGCGGAGCTACAGACGGCTCGGGACCGCGTGAATTCAGCACGGATCGATGCAGTGGTTGCAGGCAAACGGGCCGATAAGGCCTTTGGCGAGAAGTCACCGCCGTCGAACACCAATTCGGCGAACTGAATGTCAGGGTTCCCGTCCCGGAAAGATCCGGAGTTCGGCTCCCTCCAAAAGGAACCCCGAACCATTATCTCGCCATTATACGGCGAGGAATTCTTCAATGGTTTCAACGAGACCGGAGAATTAGCAAACCGCTGGTTTCAGCCACTCACTCACGTCTCCGGAAGCGGCGCGCTCAGGCGGCGGGCTATATATGCGGCTTTCGCAAGCTTCAACCTGAACGGTATTATTTCGCGCGGACCTCGATCCGCATGTCGAGCCGCATCTCTTCGCCCGGTTCGAGAATCCGAATTCCAAGTTCCGGCCAGTCGATCTCGGGAGCGTTGAGCGCGGCATTCGCATGGGTGACCGGCTCCGCAACGAAGACGCCGCCGCTCGCCGGTGAATAGATCTGAAAGAAGCGGGCCTGCGGCGACGACAGCTCCAGCTCATAAGCCCAGTCTGGATCGTTCATCACGACGCGGCCGGCCCAGCCTTCGAAGCCATTGTCGAGGTCCTGCCCGCAGATCCGGCGATCGCTAAGATCGTAACGACCCGTTGCCGGCACCTTCGCAACCGGGAGGACCTTGTCGTCGATTGTCCAGGCGAAGGTGACGTTGGTGTCGATCTTCGTCGAGGGACCGCACGGGAAGTAGGGATGCTGCCCGAGCCCGCACGGCATCGCCTCGTCGGACCTATTGATGCAGCTGAGGCCTACGCAAAGCACCGATTCGTCGACCTTGAATTCCTGCCTCGACTCATATGCCCAGGGCCATTCGCCGGGCTCGTGCCGGTACGACAGCAACGCCGAAGCCTCGTCGGCCTGCTCCACCGCCCAGGGGTTCAGCCACCCCTGTCCGTGCAGCGGACTCGGGTCTCCCGCCATATTCGGCTCGAGGCGTATCTCTTTGCCCCGAAAGGCGAACGAGCCGCCCCGAATCCGGTTCACGTAAGGAACGAGAGGAAAACTCGCGGCCTCCAGAACGTTTTCCAATGGGGTGCGGCTTTCGCGCAATATTGAGATTGGGACATCTGCTCCAAGATACGCGAGCCGCGAAATTGCCCCGCCTCTTGAAGGACTTAGCTGGAGCTCGAGGTTTGAGGACGACAGAGTAAGGACATCGGATGGCATTGGAAATCTAAACCTCAGGCAACCGAAACATTCATAACCCGGCAACTTCGCTGGGGATAAACTGACAATTAAAGTTGCGCCCGGAATCAGGCGCTTGGTAATTTACCCCGGGGTCCGGGGAGAGGGATATGGGCAGACGAGTCAAAGATTTTATCGAGATCAGCGAGTACACATCGCTCGATCAACTGATCAACACGCTCACGGCCGTCCGTGACAGTCTTCCGGCGGACGCCGAGCCGGAGCTTCGGATGAAAGGCGATGACGTTTTCGGACGCCGCCTGTCGATCAGCTACCTTCGCGAGCTGAATGCCGAAGAGGCGGCTTGCGAGGCCCGCTACGGCGCCTCCGATCTGCCGGCCCCGGACGAGGAGATCGAAAAGCTTCGGCACCAGCTCGACGACGTCAGCTTCGCGCGCGAAGACCGCCGCCGCATCCGCCGCGTAGCTTAGCCTACCACTCCGCAAAGCCGCCGTCCGCCTGGCGCCAGATCGGGTTGCGCCAGCGATGCGCTTCCTTGTGCGCACCGCGGACGACGTCCTCGTCGATGTCGACCCCGAGGCCTGGTCCTGTCGGGATCGGAAGGAAGCCGTCCTGCGGAGTCAGCTGGTCCTTGTGCTTGCAGTAGGTGAAGAGGTCGGCGCCGACATTATAATGGATGCCGAGGCTCATCTCCTGGATCGCGACGTTCGGAGTGCAGGCCGCCACTTGCAGGCAGGCGGCGAGCGCCAGCGGTCCGAGCGGGCAGTGTGGAGCGACCGCAACGTCGTACGCTTCGGCCATGGCGGCGATCTTGCGGACCTCGAGGATTCCGCCGGCGTGGCTGAGATCCGGCTGGATGATGTCGACCGCGCCCTGCTCGAAGAAGGGCTTGAAGTCCCAGCGCGAATAG
>DASSFK010000326.1:0-2933 GCA_035694565.1 Sphingomicrobium sp. | reverse complement strand
CGGCCGCCGCCCGCCGGTTGAATCCGGCGGGCGGCGCCTGATCGACTTTAAGCGACCTGCAGAGGCTTGCGCGGCGTCCGGCGGCGGAGCGAAACGCCCGCTGCGCCGAAACCGAGCAGCATCATCGCCCAGGTCGACGGCTCGGGCACCGCGCCGCTCCCCGGACTCTCAAGCGATACATGCAACTGGTAGTCACCCGTGCTTGCAACATCGTTGCAGCAGGTGCCGACGCGCAAATAGTAGAGGCCGGCGTCGGCGAACGTGTAGTTGAAGAGCGTATCCCACGGATGGACGCTGCCGGAGTCGATGACTCCACCGTCGTCCGAGCCGATCAGCCGGTTCTGCGCGCTGTCGAAGATCGCGATGTACGGATCGAAGTCAGGCTCGCCGAAATCGATGTCGAACGTTCCGGACGATCCAGCCTGTCCGACGGTGAAGCTGTAGAAGTCGTAATTCTGCCCGGGCTGACCGAGAACGGTCACATAGGGGACCGTATCGGCGTTGACGACATTCGCGTCCGACCCGGTCGTGAACTGACCATCGAGATTCTGCGCGGTGGCAAAGCTGTCGTTGGGCTCGATCTCCGCAACGACCGTCGCCGACGCGGCGCTCGAAACCCCCGCAAGCAACAATGCAGACGCAACCATACTCGTGATACGCACTCGACACCTCCCGCTCATTTAACATTTGTTAGTCACTGAAAAAGCGACATTTTTTCGTTAGTCGGGGGTTCTGGGCAAGTGAAGTAACTATTCGTTAACCCTGTCCCGAAATGAGATCTGCCCACGCTATTTCAGCGAAAAGGTCGCATCGGTTCCCGCCTTCACCCCCGCCAGTTTGAGCGCCTCGTCGAGGGCCTTGTCCGCAGCCACGGCCACATCCGGAGCGACACCGGTTCCTTCCCAGCTCTCGCCCGTGTCCGGGTCGAACGTCCGGCCAACCGGGATGAATGCGGCATAGCCCTTGCCCATCGGGGCCATGCCCCCGAAATGTGCTCCGCCGCCGGTCGCCTCGCCGACGAGCGTGGCGCGGTGGGTGCGCTTGAGCGACAGCGAGAGATGTTCCGCGGCGGAGAAGGTCTTCTTCGACGTCAGGAGATAGACCTTGGCGTCCCTGAGCGATCCCTGCGTCACCGCCGGGACGACGACATGCTCGCGCCGGTTGATTGTGTCCGGTCCGTCGATTTGTCGGAGGAGCGGATCCTTAGGATCGAACGGCGAACCATATTTCGCCTCGACCGCGGAGCGGATGTCCATGTCGACGAGCGTGGTCGGCTTGGCGAAGATCTGAGCGAAGATCAGGTTCATCTCGGCCAGCCCGCCCCCGCCGTTGTGACGCGCATCGATGATCAGGGCCTTCGCGTCCCTGTGAGCGTCGAGAAACGCGCGAACTTCGGCGAGCGTCGCTTCGTTTCCGGGAAAACCGCTGAAATCGATGTAGGCGACGCCCGGAGCGAGCCAGCCCGCCTTCGCGACCGCGTTTTCGGCCGGAGGCCCGCCGTTCGGAGCGTGCGGCGCATCGCGTTCCTCTGGCCGCACGACCTCCAGTCGCAGATGGCCGTCCTTGTGGAAGCCGCGGAGGTCTTCGGTCACCTTTGACGCGAAGGTCTCGGCATCGGCGAAGCTTGCATATTTGCCGGCCTCGAGATTCTTTCGGAGGAAATCCGCATAGTGCCTGCCGATGTCCGGAAAGAGGTAATTCTCCTCGACCGCGGCGGCGAGGTCGCGGACCGCCGCCTCGGCGTCCACTCTTGCGAATGGGACCTTGGCCGGCTTCGACTGCCCGGCACCCGGGGCGAGCGCCGATTGGGCATGGAGCGGCGCGGACGACGCGAAGGCCGCTGCTCCGGCCAGGATCATGAACTTCACGGGCATGTCGGAACTCCCTACTGTGTTACTCAACTGATACAGTAGCGATGCCGGCCGCCCTTTGCGTGCAATTTCGTTTCGCTTCGTGCCAAAATTTGGCAGGCTGCGCCCATGCTCGACGGCTTCGACATTGCATTGCTCAACCTCGTCCAGCGTGATGACGGCCAGACGGCAGAAGCGATTGCGGAAAGAGTCCCGCTGTCTCCGTCAGCGATTGCTCGAAGGCTTCGCCGCCTGCGTTCCGTCGGGCTCATCGCTCGAACGATAGCCTTGCTCTCGCCGCGGCTGATCGAGCGCCGCCTTCGCGCCATCGTCCTCATTCAGCTCAGCGAGCACGCTGACCTCAAGGGAAAGAATGCTCTCGAGAAGCGCCTGCTCGAGGCTCCCTGCGTGCAATTCTGCTACGAGATCGCGGGCCCGCACGACATCATCGCTCTGTTCGACTGCGAAAGCATGGCGGCTTTCAATGATGTCGCCGACGTACTTCTGGCCTCGTCGCCGACGGTGCGCCGATACGAGACGCATTTCGTCAAGCGCGAGGTGAAGTTCGCGCCGTTCGTCGAGCTCAATGAGGGCTAGCCGGCCTTCTTGGCCGCGATCCAGCGGTCGATCTTCTGCTCGAGGATCTGAAGCGGAAGAGCGCCGGTGCCGAGCACCTGCGCGTGGAATTCGCGGATGTCGAACTTCGGGCCGAGTTCCGCCTCGGCCTTCGCGCGCAGGCGCTGGATGGTAAGCGCTCCCACCTTATAGGCCGTCGCCTGGCTCGGGATGGCGATGTAGCGCTCGACCTCCGCGGTCGCATCGGTGCGGCTCATGCCCGAATGGTCGAGCATGTATTTGATCGCCTGGTCCCTCGTCCAACCCTTGGCGTGAATTCCGGTATCGACGACCAGCCGCATGGCTCGAAGCATCTCGTCGTTGAGTGTTCCGAACCGCTGATAGGGGTCGGAATAGAGGCCCATGCCGTAGCCGAGCGTTTCGGCATACAGCGCCCAGCCTTCGACATAGGCCGTGTTTCCTCCGAACCGCATGAACGAGGGCAATGCCTCATTCTCCTGCGCCAGG
>DASSFK010000325.1:0-3775 GCA_035694565.1 Sphingomicrobium sp. | reverse complement strand
AGTCACTGCTGTTCCTGAACCGCCGGGGCTTCGCTCCGCTGACGCTCTGCCGGCATTGCGGCCACCGCTTTCAGTGCCCTAATTGCACCGCCTGGATGGTCGAGCATCGGCTGATGCACCGCCTTGCCTGCCACCATTGCGGACATGTGATGCCGCCGCCCAAGGCCTGTCCGGAGTGCGGCGAGGAAGACAGCCTCGTCGCCTGCGGGCCCGGCGTCGAGCGCATTGCAGACGAAGTCGTCGCCCTGTTCCCCGAAGCGCGCACAGCCATCGTCACGTCCGACACGATATGGTCGCCAGCACGTGCGGCGGAATTCGTGGCGCAGATGGAAGCGGGTGCAATCGACATAGTGATCGGCACCCAGCTGGTGACCAAGGGCTATCACTTCCCGAATCTGACGCTCGTTGGCGTAGTCGATGCCGACCTCGGCCTGGCCGGCGGCGACCTGCGTGCGGCGGAGCGAAGCTTTCAGCAGATTCAGCAGGTCGCAGGCCGTGCCGGCCGTGGCGACAAGCCGGGTCGGGTGCTCGTCCAGTCGCACGAACCCGACGCCCCGGTAATCGCCGCGCTCGTTTCCGGCGATGCACCGGGCTTCTACGCAGCGGAAACCGAAGCACGCCGCGACGCGGCAATGCCTCCGTTCGGGAGGCTCGCGGCAATCATCGTCTCCACGGAAAGTTCGTCCGAGGCAGAAGCCGTCGCCCGCAGGATCGGCCACGCCGCGCCAAGGGTCGAGGGCATGGCGGTCTTCGGGCCGGCCCCCGCGCCGCTTGCGATGCTGCGCGGCCGCCATCGCCAACGCCTGCTCGTGCACGCGGCGCGGAGCCTCGATGTCCAGGACGTCATCCGTGACTGGCTGGCCGGAATCGACTGGAGCCCGAAAGTCCGAGTTAGCGTAGACGTGGATCCCTACAGCTTCCTCTAGACAGCTGTTTTCACAGCGCTAGCTTTGTCCCGGGAGATTCGAGGGGGATACAATATGCAGTTGCGCCTTGCGGCGTTGGCGGCGCTTGTCCTTGCGCCGTCGCAGGCTCTCGCAGGCTGGAACGAGGCGAGGACCAACCACTTCATCATCTACTCGCAGAAAAGCCCGGAAGAGCTGCGCGAATATGCATCGCAGCTCGAGCGCTATGACAGTGGAGTTCGGGCGGTTCGGCAGATGAAGGATCCGCCGCCGACTTCCACGAGCCGAGTTACGCTGTTCGTTCTTCGCGACGAAATAGATGTGCAGCATGTCACCCGGATCGGTGGCATCGCCGGCGTCTATTTCGGCCGTGCTTCCGGAGCGACTGCCTTCGCCAGCGGCCAGGCCAAGCGGAACCGATGGGATCTCGATGGTCGGACCGTCATCTTCCATGAATATCTGCATCACCTGATGCTGCAGGATGCAAACGTCGCTTATCCGACCTGGATGACAGAAGGCTATGCGGAGTTCTTCGCTCCGGCCGAGCTCCGGCCAGATGGCTCCATCGAGTTCGGCGAGCCGCCCGATTACCGCGGGGGAGAGCTTCGGCTCCTTCGCGGCATGCCCCTGCCGGAAATGCTGGGCGGAATCTACAATCAGACGACCGGCCAGGAATGGGTTTCCCAGTACAGCCGAGGATGGCTGCTTGCGCATTATCTGGCTTTCGAGCCGTCGCGGCGGGGGCAGGCCTCGAAATATATCGACCTGATCCAGAAGGGCGTGCCCGCGCTGGACGCTGCAAAGCAAGCGTTCGGCAACCTCAAGCAACTTGAGAAGGATCTGGAAAAGTACCGCGGCCGGGACACGCTTCCGACACGTATCATTCCGGCATCCATGTTGAAGGTTGGACCGGTCGAAATCCGGTCGCTTCCAGCGGACGAGGACGCCGCCGTTTCCCTACGGATGAGGCTAGAGGGGCGGATCGACGATGTGGGAATTGCGCGCGGCGTGGTTGGCGCGGCGAGATCTGCGGCCGAGCGGTTTCCACGAAGCGCCGCTGTGATGGAAGTTCTCGCCCAGGCAGAGCTACAGGCCAAGAACTATGAGGCGGCATCGGCGGCGGGCGACAAAGCGCTCGCCCTGGAACCGAAGGCCGTCAAGGCCATGGTCTACAAGGGCCGAGCGGAGCTGGAACTCGCAAAGAAGAATCCGAAGTCGGCAAACTGGTCGGCGGTCCGAGGCTGGTTCTCCAAGGCGAACCACCTCGATCCGCAGTCTCCTGAGCCCTTGATGTATTATTTCGAGGCGTACCACGAGCAGGGTTCCACCCCGCCCTCTCAGGCGGTGGATGGCCTCTTGTACGCGGTCGACCTCGTGCCGCGCGACTTCGACCTACGGCTGATGGCAGTGCGCGAACTATTGCGCGAAGGCGACAATGCCGACGCCAAGGCGACGTTCGCTCCGATCGCCTACTTCCCGCACTCCGGGAAGGACAAGCGCCGGAACCTCGAGATCATGGACAAGATCGACGGAGGTGATGGCAAGGGCGCGCTGCTGATGCTCGAAGAGGATGAGAAGAAGCGGCAGAAGGATGGCTGAGGAAGCTCAAGAGGCGAAGACTGTTGCCAGACGTCGTCCCGTTGGCGGCGACAGTCGCGCAACCCGCTGAGGCCGCCCCAACTCGCAGGAACCGCCAATCAGCTCAGATCAGGAGCGGATCGGCGCCCTCAGCCGAGAGAAGCTTGCGCTTGCGGTCGAGCCCTCCGGCGTAGCCGCCCAACGAACCGTCCGAACGGATCACCCGGTGGCACGGCACGAGAACCGCGACCGGGTTCGAGCCGTTAGCGGTGCCGACTGCGCGGACCGCGTCAGGCTGGCCGACTGCCCGGGCGATGTCGGCATAGCTGCGGGTCTGCCCGACAGGTATCCGGCGAAGCTCGCGCCACACCGCTTCCTGGAAAGCCGTTCCGCGAACGTCGATAGGAAGCTCTGGAGCGGATTGCGGGTGCTCGATGGCTTCGAGCGCGCCTTCAACCCAGGCCGTAATCGTTCCATCGTCCGGCACGACGCGGGCATTCGGGAAGCGGCGAACGAGCGCGCTTTCGTTCTCGTCGAAGGTCAGCCGGCAAATGCCCTTGGACGTAGCGGCGACCAGCAGTCGCCCAAGCGGGCTGTCGGTCACGACATAGCGGATCGTCTCGCCGCGCCCGCCGTCGCGCCACGCCGAGGGAGTCATTCCAAGTCTCTCCTTCGCATCGGCATAAAAGCGGCTGGGGCCTGAGTAGCCGGCCTCATAGATGGCCTCCGTGACCTGCTCGGTCTCGGCCAATGCGTCAGCGGCGCGCTTGGCACGGAGCCCTCGCCAGTAGCCGGCCGGCGAAATGCCGAGGTCACGGGTGAAGATGCGCTGGAAGTGATGGGGCGCATAGCCGACCGAGTCCGCGATTTCGGAGAGGCTGGGAGCGTCCTCGGCTGCCTCGATCAGCTTCACGGCCTTCGCCACCGCCTCGCGGTCGCGGCCAACCTCATCGGGCTTGCACCTCATGCACGGACGGTATCCGGCAGCAAGCGCTTCCTCGCCCGATGCGAAGAACTCGACGTTCTCGCGCTTCGGGCGCTTTGCCGGGCAGCTCGGCTTACAGTAGATGCCGGTCGTCTTGACCGCGCCGATAACATGACCGTCCCAGCGGCGATCGCGGCGCATGAACGCTGCCCAGGCCGTTTCGGCATCGAGGCGGGACACATTGGTCACGGGCTCCGATTTATGCTCGTTGGTCTTGCGTGCAAGCGCTTCCATGGGTCAGGCCCTTTCAATCTTTGCTGAGAAGCATCCCCGTGTCGCATTGTGCGCGTGGATGGTCTGGATTTCA
>DASSFK010000324.1:0-2382 GCA_035694565.1 Sphingomicrobium sp. | reverse complement strand
ACCCGGTGGCGCGCTTTCATTGACCCCCGTGCCGGTCTACAGGGCGGCGACGCCGCCTCTGGCCGTGGCTCGGCTGAAGAACTTTTGACGAAGGAATAGAATGTCAGACCAGACCGAAAAACCGAAGCTTGGAACCCGGCCGCCGCTGGGCCTCAAGCGCACGGTCGAGACCGGCAAGGTCAAACAGAGCTTCAGCCATGGCCGCTCGAACACCGTGGTGGTCGAGGTCAAGAAGCGCCGAATCCTCGGACGCCCGGGCGAAGCTCCGCCAGTCGAGGCACCCAAGCCCGAGCCGGTCGCCGAAGCTCCGAAGCCGGCGCCGAAGCCGGCTGCCCCGGCTCCTCAGCCGAAACGCACCAGTCCCGCCGACGACATTACCGCTCGCAAGGAAATGCAGACCCGCCTTCTTCGCGAGGCCGAGGAAGCGCGCCAGGCGTCGCTCGAGGAAGCGCGCCGCCGCGACGAGCGCAAGCGCACCGAGCAGAGCGAGGAAGAAAAGCGCCGCGCGGAAGAGAATCGCAAGGCCGAGGAGACTGCTGCCGAGCAGGCTCGCATCGACGCCGAGGAAGAGACGAAGCGCGCTGTTGAGGAGGCTTCCGCCGTTGCCGCTCCTGTTGAGCCGCAGGTCGAGGAAGAGGACCGGGGCGTCCGACGCCCGGCCGGGGGCCACGCACCCGCTCCGCGCCGGCCCGAGCCGGCCCGTCCGACGCGTGGCCGTGGCGATGACCGCCGTCACCATGGAAAGCTGACCGTCACTCGTGCCCTTTCGGACGAGGATGACAGTCGTGCCCGCTCGCTCGCAGCGCTCCGCCGCGCCCGCGAGAAGGAAAAGCGCGCTCACCAGCAGTCGGGCCCCGCCGCCAAGCAGTATCGCGACGTCGACGTTCCCGAGGCCATCACGGTCCAGGAACTCGCCAAGCGCATGGGCGAACGCGGCGCTGACCTCGTCAAGGCGCTGTTCAAGATGGGCACGCCGGTCACGATCACCGAGACCATCGACCAGGACACTGCCGAGCTTCTGATCGAGGAATTCGGCCACCGCATCAATCGCGTCAGCGAGGCGGACGTCGACATCGACACGTCGACCGACGTCGACGCCGACAATACGCTCCAGCCGCGCCCGCCGGTGGTCACGATCATGGGTCACGTCGATCACGGCAAGACGTCGCTTCTCGACGCGATCCGCGGTGCGTCCGTCCAGTCGGGTGAGGCCGGCGGAATCACTCAGCATATCGGCGCCTATCAGGTCGCGTTGCCCGACAAGTCGAAGATTACCTTCCTCGACACGCCGGGTCACGAAGCCTTCTCGGAAATGCGCGCCCGCGGTGCGAACGTCACCGACATCGTCGTCCTAGTGGTTGCGGCCGACGACGGCCTGAAGCCGCAGACGATCGAGGCGATCAATCACACTAAGGCGGCCGGCGTTCCGATGATCATCGCGATCAACAAGATCGATAAGCCCGACGCCAAGCCGCAGAAGGTCCGCGAGGAGTTGCTTCAGCACGAGGTGATCGTCGAGGACATGGGCGGCGAGGTCCAGGACGTCGAAGTCTCCGCGACCAAGAAAACCAATCTCGACAAGCTTCTGGAGGCCATCCAGCTGCAGTCGGAAATCCTGGAGCTGAAGGCGAACCCCGACCGTCCCGCCGAGGGAACGGTCATCGAAGCCAAGCTCGACAAGGGCCGTGGTCCGTTGGCGACCGTGCTGGTCGAACGCGGCACGCTCCGTGTCGGCGACGTGTTCGTCGCGGGCGCGTCGAGCGGCAAGGTTCGTGCGATGATCGACGACAAGGGCCGTCAGGTGAAGGAAGCCGGGCCTTCCTTCCCGGTCGAAGTGCTCGGCCTTTCGGCAGTCCCCGCGGCGGGCGATCCGTTCACGGTCGTCGAGAATGAGGCGCGTGCACGCGAAGTCGCCGATTACCGCAAGGGAGTCCTCGACAAGAAGCGCACGACCGCGGCTCCGGTGAGCATCGAGAACATGTTCGCGACGCATGCGTCGACGATCAAGGAAGTTCCGCTGGTCATCAAGGCGGACGTGCAGGGCTCGGTCGAAGCGATCGTCCATGCGCTCAACCGCCTGTCGACCGACGAGGTCCGCGTTCGGATCCTTCACTCGGGCGTCGGTGCAATCACCGAAAGCGACGTCACCCTCGCATCCGCGAGCGGCGCGCCGATCATCGGCTTCAACGTTCGTCCGAACGCCAAGGCCCGCGAGGTCGCGGACCGGAACAAGACCGAGCTTCGCTACTACGACGTCATCTATCACCTCACCGACTGGGTGAAGGGCGCGATGGCCGGCGAGCTTGGTCCCGAGATCATCGAGACGGTCGTCGGCCGAGCGAGGGTCCAGGAGGTCTTCCCGGCCGGCAAGAAGGACAAGGC
>DASSFK010000323.1:0-2460 GCA_035694565.1 Sphingomicrobium sp. | reverse complement strand
ACGCAGGGCAATGCGATCCAGGTCGGGGTCGAGCTCCAGGCCGACTGCTATGCGGGCGTCTGGGCCGCCAATGCCCGCGACGCGCAAGGCAATATCCTCGAGCCGGGCGACGTCGAGGAAGGCATGCGAGCGGCCGAGGCGATCGGCGATGACATGCTCCAGAAGCAGTCGCAGGGGGTGGTCGTTCCGGAGAGCTTCACGCACGGCAGTTCGGCGCAGCGCCAGCAGGCCCTCCAGACCGGCCTGAAGTCCGGCAACCCCGCCGCCTGCAAGTTCAACCGCTAGGCCCCGCCTTAGAGCCGAACCAGCATCTTTCCGACATTGTCGCCACTGAACAGACCGCGGAAGGCGTCCGTCATGTTCTCGATCCCGTCGACCACGGTGTCGCGCGACTTGACCTGACCGCTCGCCAGCAGCTGCCCCATCTCGCGATAGAATTCGTCCATTCGCGACTGGAAGTCGAAGACGATGAAGCCCTGCATTCGAATGCGCATGGCGATCACGCGCATGATGAAGCGGAAGGCCGAAGGCTCGGCTTTGTTGTAGCCCTCGATCATTCCGCAGATCGCGAAACGGGCGCGCATCCTCGCCAGCGCGAAGGCGGCATCGAGATGGTCGCCGCCGACATTGTCGAAGTAGACGTCGATGCCCTCGGGCGCTGCCGCGGCCAGACCCTTGAGGATCGGCTGCGCCTTGTAGTCGATGGAATGATCGGCTCCCAGCGAGCGGACGAATTCGCATTTGTCCTCGCCTCCGGCCGACCCGACGACCGTCATCCCTTTGGCCTTCGCGATCTGGACGACCGCCGAGCCGACCGCGCCTGCAGCCGCGGAGACGAACACGACGTCGCCCGCCTTGGCGGAGGCGATGTCGAGAAGGCCGAAGTAAGCGGTTGCTCCGGTCACTCCTAGATTGCCTAGGAAGGCCTGCGGCTCGGCCCCGAGGTCGGGCAGCTTGTTGACCGCGCGAGCGTCGACCACGGCTTCGTCGCGCCAGCCGCTCATGTGGAGGACGCGGTCGCCGACAGCAAAGCCGTCCGCTCGGGATTCGACGATCTCGCCGACCGCTCCTCCGTCCATCGGCTGATCGAGCTGGAACGGCGGGACGTAGCTTTTCACGTCATTCATCCGGCCGCGCATGTAGGGATCGACCGATAGCCACTGGTTATGGATCCGGACCTGGCCCTCGGCGAGGGGAGCCAGGTCGAACTCCTTGAGCGCGAAATTCTCGTCGGTGGGGAGCCCCTGTGGACGGCTCATCAGGTGCCAGGCACGGGCCATTGCGGTTCCTCCTGCTGTTGAGCCGCGCATAAGCCCGCACGAGCGCGCAAGGAAGGCCCGGACGCGTCGACGCGTCCGGGCCGATCCCAGCCGCCCGGAAAGGGCGGTTCCTAGCGGTAGGTGCCCGAGAAGCTTCGGTCGAGCACGTGCGGTCCGGCGCGTCCCTGGTCCTCACGTTCGAACAGGGCGCGTCCGCGGCTCTCGTCGCGCCAGCGCTCGCGAGCCTTGTCGGCGCTGCAATCGAGAATGACTCTCTCGCCTTCGACCCGGTCGATGTCGGTACAGCTCAGCGAGTGGTGGACGCCGCCCGAATCCGGATCGCTCCGGGTCAGGATGACCCGGTCGCCAGCGACCCGATCGACAGTTCCGACATGCTTCCCATCGCTTCCGACCACCTCCATGTGCTCGCGCAGTCCGTCGAGTAGCTGCCGCTTCGACTGGCGTCTGTCGCGCCAGTCTCCGAAGTCCTTCTCGAAGTGGGTCTGCCGCTCGCGTCGATAATCGTCATAGTCGCGGTCGAGGTCGTGCATCTGCCGGCGGCGCCATTCACCGTAATGGACATCGTCGTGGCTCGAATTCACTCGCGATCCGGCGAAGCTCGTGCGCCGATAGGGGTCGCGGTCCCAGACGTCGCCGCGCCCGAAATCGCGATCTTCTCTGCGTCCGTGCGGAGCGCCGCGTTCGAGCTCGTCTTCCCACCGGGGATTGTAGTCGCGCTCGCCGTAGGTCGGCCGCCAGCGATCCTCGTCGCGGCCGCGGCCAAGATCGCGATTGCGGTCTTCGTCACCGAACCAGGAGCGGAACTCGTCGCCCATGCGCTCGAAGAAGCCTCGGTCCTCATGGCCGCGGTCATAGTCGCCGCGTTCGAAGCGAGGATCGTCGCGGTCCCGTCCCCATCCAAATGCCCGGCGCTCGTCCTCGTCACGCCAGTCGCGATCGCGGTCCCGATCAAAACGGTCGTAAGCCATACTGCCTCCACCGAAAAATCGCGCCGGCGGGATGCCGGCCGCTCATCATTTCGAAAACGAATTGGAGGGGACGGCCGTTCCAGTTGCGGCACGGCCGCAAGACGAGCCGAAATTGCCGCAAGGCGGGTGATTGCAAGGGGTGGGAGGCGTCGCTATGTGGTCGCCTGCTTGAGGCGGGGCTGTAGCTCAGATGGGAGAGCGCTGCAATCGCA